>DATLMT010000317.1:0-10461 GCA_035537135.1 Burkholderiaceae bacterium
ACCGCCACGAACGCTCCGACGAAGGAGGAGGTGAACGCCGCCGTCAGGGCTTCGCCCGCGCGGCCCTGCTGCGCCATCGGATAGCCGTCGAACGTGGTCGCGACGGACCATGGCTCCCCCGGGATGTTGAACAGGATCGAGGTGATCGCGCCACCGAACAGCGCGCCCCAGTAGATGCACGACAGCATGATGATCGCCGACGTCGGCGGCATCGTAAACGTTAGCGGCAGAAGGATTGCAACGCCGTTTGCGCCGCCGAGGCCTGGCAGGACGCCGATGACAACGCCGAGCACGATGCCGATCAGCATCAGCATCAGATTAAATGGCGTCAGCACGACGGCGAAGCCGTCGAACAGCGCGCTTAGCTCGACCAAATGCCGCTCCGGTTACATGGCCCCATCAGTAGCCGAGAACACTTAACGGGTTCAGATCGCCTTTGAACAGCGGAACCTTGAACCACACTTCGAACATCATGAAAAAAATCGCGTTGATGCCAATACCGGCAGCGATGCCTTTCCACCACGAATATTTTCCGAGCGCGATCATGAAGATCGCGATGTAGATCGCCGATGCCACGTACATCCCAACGAACTTGATACACAGAATATAAAGTGCCGCCGGCAGCAGCACGATCAGCACGCGTTTAAATGGACCCCATAGTACGAACGGCTTTCCCGCACCGGATTTCGCTCGCACTGCTTGCACAAGTGTTACCACGCTGGCGATGCAGATCAGTAAACCGATGTAAAATGGAAAGTAACCTGATTGTGGCCCGTCGCTGCCCCACTTGGAGCCCAACCGGTAGCTGTCATACACGACGATCGCGCCAAGCAGCAACAGAATCAAAGCAACCGCGATCTCGACGGACCGCGTCGATACGCTTGCATCTTTTCCGTTTGAAGCCGGCTGATGGTTACCCATTTGCGGAGCGGTAAGACAAGAGAGCGATAAAACCAAGCACAAGCGAAGACCGCGCATTGCGCGGTCTTCGGATTGTTTACGGCTTTGCTAGAAAGCCGGCTTCGCGCATCAATTCGCGGTGTGTGGTCTCGGCTTTCTCGACCCACTTCGCATAGTCTGCGCCGCTCATGAATGTCTGGTTAAAGGCACCGTCTTCCATGAACTTCTTCCACTCCGGGGTCTCGCGCACTTTTTTGAACAAATCGACGTAATAGTCGACCTGGTCTTTGGTAACGCCGCCAGGCATAAAAATGCCGCGCAACATCACGTAGTCGGTCGGCACACCGGACTCCTTGCAGGTCGGAATATCGTTCCACGACATCGTGTCGGTAACCTTGGCTTTATAAGGCATCCGCTCGTCGTCAAACACGCACAGCGGGCGCAGCTTCCCGGCGCGCCACTGCGCCACCGCCTCGATTGGATTGTTGACGCTCGAATCGATGTGCTTGCCAACCAGTTGCACGGCGACGTCACCGCCGCCCTTAAACGGAACGTAGCTGAACTTCACGCCGGCCGACTTCTCTATTGCGACCGTGATGATTTGGTCTTCCTGCTTCGAGCCCGTCCCGCCCATCAATTTGGCGGGATTCGCGCCCTTGACCGCCGCAAGATAGTCCTTCGCAGTTTTATATGGAGACTCGGCATTGACCCACAGCACGAACTGGTCGAGCGCAAGCATCGCCACCGGCGTCAGGTCTTTCCAGTTAAACGGAACTCCGGTTGCAAGTGGAGTGGTGAATAAGTTCGACAGTGTGATGATGATCTTGTGTGGATCGCCCTTGGCTTCTTTTACTGCCAGGAATCCTTCGGCTCCCGCACCTCCGGATTTGTTGACGACGATCAGTGGTTGTTTCGCCAAATTGTTTTTGGTGATCACGCCTTGCAGCAAGCGCGCCATCTGGTCGGCACCGCCGCCGGTGCCGGCGGGCACGACGAACTCGACGGGCTTGGTAGGCTCCCATGCCGCATGTGTCATGGAGGCACTCAATGCGAGCGTTCCGCCCGTCAGCGCAAATGCAACGCGCTTTAGCGTGGTTAAAGTAAGTTTGGTCATACGTCTCCCATTCGATTATGAACACTCTTGCCGCTTAACTGCGGATCTGGTGCCTAGACATGCATCATCGTCCGGAATTCCCGGCGCCGTACTTGACAATGGTCAATTACGGCCGTGGGATCCAGAGTACGCAGCGTGGCGCAATGCAATGTCCGTTACTACCGGAATAACCCGTATGAGAGACAGATAGTTGCATCCGACAGCGTTATCGCTCCCAGGCAAAGGGCGCTAAAACACAGTGCGTCCGCTCGGCTCGCAACTCACGCCAGTCATCGGCTGCATACTAGAATGGTCGCAGAATTGAACTTGCGCGTTCATTCCGCGAGGAGAAGCAATGATTAGGATCGCAAGAATCGCTGGCCTTGTTTCCGCCGGGGCGATTTTTTTATCGCCCCTCGCCGTGAACGCTCAATCGGATTATCCGAACCGACCGATCAAGTTGATTGTCGGCTTCGCGCCCGGCGGCTCGACGGACATCATCGGTAGACTCGTCGCGAAAGGATTGGGTGAGCGACTCGGTCAAACGGTCGTTGTTGAGAACAGAGCGGGCGCCGGTGGAACGATCGGTGCCGATGCGACCGCCAAGGCAGCGCCCGACGGATACACCCTCACCCTCGGCACGACCAGCACTCATGCGATTGCTGCAGGTGCGTATTCAAAGCTTTCCTACAATCCGGTCACCGACTTCACGCCCATTTCACTGGTAGCAATCACGCCTTATCTACTGGTAGTGAATCCGCAGGTGCAGGCGCGAAACTTGAATGAGTTTCTCGCACTCGCGAAGAGCCAGCCGGGCAAGCTGAATTACGCGTCGGCCGGCAATGGGACCGCGACGCACCTCGCGATGGAGATGCTGAAAGACGCGGCTAAGGTCGACCTCGTGCACATTCCATACAAGGGTAACGCTCCGGCCGACGCGGCCATTCTGCAGGGCGAAGTGCAGGCCGTGTTCGGTTCGATGCCGGCGCTGCTACAGCACGCAAAGGCGAACAAGGTGCGTCCACTCGCCGTCGGCACCCTGGCGCGATCAGCGGCGCTGCCCGACGTCCCTACCGTTGCCGAGCAGGGCTATCCAGGATTCGATGCCGCGCTCTGGCTCGGCATCATGGGCCCTGCCAATATGCCAAAGCCGGTCGTCGATCGCCTGCACAAGGAGATCGTCGCTATTGTTGCGACTCCTGAATTTAAGGCGTCGATGGATGCCAACGGCGCCGAGCCGGTGGCTAGCAAGTCGCCGGATGAGTTCCGCGAGATGCTGCGTGGCCAAGTCGACAAGTACGGCAAGATCACGAAAGCGATCGGTATCAAACTTGACTAGCAATATTAACTAGAGAAGGTCATGGGAAAAGACGACTTACGAGAGGCAGCCTACGTCATTGATATCGGCCCACGGCCATCGCTGCCCATCGTTGGCAGTGATCTGCGTTTTCCGGTGGGGCGAATTTTTTGCGTTGGGCGCAACTATGCAGAGCATGCGCGCGAGATGGGCCATGATCCGGATCGCGAGCCGCCATTCTTTTTTATGAAGGCACCGAGCTCAATCGTACAAAGTGAATCCACCGTCACGTATCCGGTAGGGAGCAAGGACGTACATCACGAGATCGAAATGGTGGTTGCCATCGGCAAAGGGGGAAAGGACATCGCGGTCAACGACGCGCTAGATCATGTTTGGGGCTACGGCGTCGGCCTTGACATGACCCGGCGCGACCTACAAGGCGAAGCAAAAAAGATGGGTCGCCCGTGGGAGATGGGCAAAAGTTTCGATCAGTCGGCACCATGTTCAGCGCTGCGACCCGCGAGCGATATCGGCCATCCCACAAACGGCGCGATCTGGGTTAGGGTGAATGGAGTCGTCAAACAGCAGGGCGATTTGTCGCAGCAGATCTGGAGTGTCCCTGAGCAGATCTCTTATCTATCGGGCCTGGTGACGCTGCAAGCTGGTGACCTGATATTTTCTGGCACGCCGTCCGGCGTCGGTCCGGTCAGCCGCGGCGATACGCTTCAGGGCCACGTCGACGGAGTGGGGGATCTCACGATCAAGTATGCGTCGTAGCGGGAGGTGGCAGGGCAGGTTGGCTCTTGCTGTCGGGTTCCAGCCGGCGCTGGATCACTTCTTCCCGCAAATCCAGTTCACGTTCGATCCGGCGTCGGATCTCGTCACTGATGCGCCCGCTGCGTAGCAAACCATTCACATAGTCGCGCTCTGTTTGAATCAACGCTAGCTCAAGAGCGTCGATGCGCGCTGCGACGTTGCTGCCGTCGCCGCAGAGGTCGCGCCGGCGTTCGAATTGGTTGACGCGGTCTGCCTGCAACTCCCGCACTTGGCGAATCTGTTCCTCGGGTACGTTGATCTCTGCAGAAAGCAGGTGTAGCCGATCGAAAGCGGCACGCGCTGCTTCGAGGCGAGCGTCGGCTTCGCGTTGTTGTTGCTGCAGTTGCTCTCTGCGGCCTGAGTCGGTGAGGCCAAGCTTTCGCACGAGCCACGGCAGCACTGGGCCCTGCACCACCAGCGTCACCACAATGACGCTAAACGTCAGAAACAAGATCAGATTTCGATCCGGAAATGCTTGATCGCCGCTGATCATGACCGGAATACTTAGCGCTGCCGCCAGCGAGACCACGCCTCGAATGCCGGTGAACGAAATTAGGAACGGGTGCTGCCAATACGGCGGAGGATCGCGCGCTCGCAACTTGGGAGACAGCCAGCGCTGCACGTAGGTCGCTGGAAAAACCCAAACAAAACGCACCGCAATCGCCACGACACTTATCGCCACCGCATAAAGCAACAGCTGCGTCCATGCAATTGCGCCGAGTCCCTCCAACACGACTCGCGCCTGCAGTCCGGTCAACAGGAAGATTGCGCCTTCGACAAGGTAGGTGATGAAATCCCAGAAAAATATCGCTTGCAGCCGCGTCTTGGAGCGTATGAGCCTGACGCCCGCGGAGCCGACGTACAGCCCGGCAACGACCGTCGCCAGAACGCCGGAGCCGCCCGCGGCGTGGGGGACCCAGAATGCGAGGAAAGGCGTCAATAGCGATAACGTGACTTCGATGCGTGGCTCGTTAGCCCAATAGCGCAAACGCAGCATCAGCCAGCCCACAACCAGCCCCCACAGCGTTTCGCTTACGACGATGGCCGCAAACGTCATCGTCGCTTCCGCGAGGGAAAAAACGCCCGTCAGCACGGCGGCCAGCGCGAACTTGAACAGCACCAGCGCAGTTGCATCATTGACCAAACCTTCGCCCTCCAGGATTGCGGTGATGCGGTTTGGAACACCGAGCCGTCGGGCAATCGCGAGCGGCGCCACGACGTCCGGCGGCGAAACGATCGCGCCGAGCACAAACGCGACGGGCCAGGGCAGCCCAATCAACCAATGCGCGGCGGCAGCGACGACAACCGTGGTGAACACGACGCACCCGACGGCAAGAAGCGATATCTCGCGCAGGTTGTCGCAGAATGCCTGCCAGCTCATGCCGAACGCCGCGTAGTAGATCAGCGGCGGTAAAAACACGAGCAGCACCAGATTGGGTGGCAGTGCAATTTGCGGCAGACCTGGGACGAGAGCGAGAACCACGCCCGCAACCACCAGCACAATGGGGCTTGGAACGTCGATGCTGCGTGCGATCCAGTTGACGGTGGCGGTGATCGCAAGCACCGCTCCAGCGGCATACAGGATGGGTTCCATACTGATCAACCTGGCGATGTCGAGCTTAGTACATCAAGCGCGCATCAAGCCGCAATTGGAGAAATCGCAAAACAGGCAATTGAAAAGCTGTCGCGGCTGCGGTATTTCGTGACCGCGCTGCAACTCACTGAAAGTTCCCCCGCCTGTGCCGCCCGGCCAAATGTCCTGAACCATTGGTTCAGGGTGGTCGCTGTCCGCGCCGTTTAGGTTCAGCAAACGCGTGCCGATCGCACCACGGCGCGAGGCCAGCAACCTTGCGCACAGCGCATTGGTTCAAGGAACTATGAGGCCTTTGCGCGAACACCGCAGGGAAAATCTTGCGTCCAGTTTCGAACGCTTGTGCACAGTTTAGCGCTTCCGCAGTGTGCTTCGTGCGAAACGAACTTCCGAATTAGAACAATTTTTCCTGCGGCAGCAGCGCTTCATCGCACACCTGCACGAGGTCGCGAACGCGACGGCGAATTTCGCCGGCTTCGACGCCGTCGCTGCCGCGGGTGTTCAACAATTCATGAGCAAACTGCAGCGCAGCCATTACGGCGATGCGATCCGCACCCATGACCTTGCCGGCCTCGCGGATCGCCTACATCTTCGTATCCACCAGCTGCGCGCTTTTCAGCAATGATTCTTTTTCGTCCGGGCTGCAGGCAAGACGGTATTCCCGGCCGAGAATTGAAACGCTCAGGTTTTCCATTGACTCGAAACGCTTGCGGTTTTGACAGGATCGGGTAGACGCTGCATTAACGCATCGAGCCGCCGCGCGGCTTCATCCACCCGGGTATTCATCGATTCGAGCTCGGATGATGCTGCGACCAGTTGAGCACGCAGCTGCTGATTCTCTGCGCGCAGATTCTTCACCATTCCCGCGATTTCATTAATTTTTGCCGCGAGGACGTTCAAGTCGTCCAGCATCACGATCCTATCTCTGAATGTCGCGGCAGCTCAAGGCTGGCTATGGCTACTTTGGAGAAATCAGAAATTTTTTCACCGCTACTTGGCTGGATTTGTTTTCCCCTTTGACATAGAGAGGGACATGAACGTCGATGTGCTTTGCATTTGGAACGACAAATTCAATGTCGGAATTAACCTTCCCGTGACCACTCGGTACCTCGCGAAGATTGCTCTTTACTGATGCATTGTTCGAATCTTGGATTACGACGCCGACAATTCCGCCGGGCTTGGGCACGGTGTATTCCACGGCTATGGCGAGCTTCACACTGCTCCCTGCACGCAAGGGCTTATCGGAATCTGGGTCGATTGATGCGATTCGCACGCTCCGGTCAGTCGGGGCGGTGACGGACGATGCTGCCTTGTTGTCGCTCTTAGCGGCATCAGTGGAGCCTTTATTCGGGCAGCCAGTAAGTGCGAAGACACATATGAGAAGTCCGGCTAACGCGTCGCCCTTCTTCATGGATGGCGTCCTTTAACTACGGTCTTGTGACTATACAAGCTTCCCTGATTCTGGCTTCTGCGAGGCTGCGAAAAGCATACGAAAATCAAAGTACTAGTGGATTGCATAAAAATTGGCTTGGTTGCCTTCGATGGCAAACACTTTTATTCGATGTGGTTGCTAGCGTTGAGTTGGCGTATCACCACCACTGCTTGCCGGTTCGGTGACGAACCCGATCTTGGTTAATCCGGCCTGTTGCGCCGACGACATCACGAATGCAACGCGCTCGTAGCGAGTGGCTTTGTCGGCGCGCACATGCACTTCCGGTACTGGAGACGCCTTGGCCGCGGCCAAGAAGCGCGCACGCAGCTGGTCATCGCTGATCGGCGTTGTCTCGACGAAAACTTTTCCCTCGGCGTCGATCGATAGCTTGATCGTAGTCAGCGCTGCTTCGGCCGCCGGTGCCGGATCATTCGGCAGATCGAGCTTGATCGCGTATGACAGCAGCGGAGCGGTAATGATGAATATAACCAGCAGCACCAGCATCACGTCCACCAGTGGTGTGACATTGATGTCTGACATGGGCTGTGACGGGCCGCTGTGCCGCTCGAATCCCCCAAACGCCATCAGCCCTCCGCCGGCAGTCGCGAGCCCATCGTCAGGGTCGCGTGCAAATCGTGCGCGAAGCCGTCGAGCTGGCCGAGAACGACCCGATTCACGCGCGTGAAAGCGTTGTAAGCGAGCACGGCGGGAATCGCGACGGCGAGCCCGACGGCGGTCATGATCAATGCTTCTCCCACCGGGCCGGCGACTTTGTCGATTGCGATCTGGCCCGAGCGCGCGATGTTGATCAGCGCGTGATAAATGCCCCAAACGGTGCCGAACAGTCCCACGAACGGCGCGGTGCTGCCGACCGAAGCTAGAACGGTAAGACCGGCTTCGAGCTTGCCCGCAGCTTCGTTGATTCTCTGGCGCAAAGCGCGCGTGATCAACTCGGAGCGATCTATCTGCGCGGCCAGGCTTCCTTCTGAAGCCGGGTGCGTCGCGGCGCCGGCGGCGCCGCTCGCCAGTGGCACGAAAATGTTCTCGCGATCGTGCGGCTTCAACTGCGCAACCGCCGACTCGACCGAGCTCGCACCCCAAAAGTTTTCGATCTGCTTCGAGGCGCGACGTACGCGCAGCCACGCCCAGGTCTTCCATACGATCAAGAACCAGCTCGCGACCGACATCAGCAGCAATAGGTACGCGGTCAGGCGGATGACCGTGTCGGCTTGTGCCCAGAAGTGCGAGAGACCGAGAGCTGTTGCTTCCAACTAGTGCCCTCTCACTTGATGCCCAAGACGTCAAACATATCGTATAGCCCTGTACGCCGGCCCGCCAAAAAGCGCGCTGCCCGCATGCTGCCGATAGCGTATGTCATTCGATTAGACGCCTTGTGCGTGATCTCTATGCGCTCGCCGACTCCGGCGAAGAGCACCGTGTGGTCACCGATCACGTCGCCCCCGCGAATGCTGGCGAATCCGATCGCGCCTGTCTTGCGTTCTCCGACTTCGCCTTCGCGCGCATAAACCGCTACGTCGTTGAGCTTCTCGCCCCGGGCTTCGGCGATGACCTCACCCATTTTTAGCGCCGTGCCCGACGGCGCATCGACCTTGTTCTTATGATGCGTCTCGATGATCTCGACGTCGAAGCCTTCGTTCAAAATGCGCGCCGCCTGATCGAGCAACTTGAGCATCGCGTTGACGCCGACCCCCATGTTTGGCGCGAACACGATTGCAATCGTCCGGGCCGCGTCCTTGATCGCCTGCTTGCCTGCGTCGTTCATACCTGTCGTGCCGATCACCATATTGACGCCCGCCGTTGTGCAAGCGCGCAAATGAACCAGCGTGGCTTCGGGCCGCGTGAAGTCGATCAACACGTCCGCTTTGCCCAGTGACGAAAAATCACTTGCTATCGGGACACCGATCGCGCGGCCGAGGAATTCTGCGCAATCGCGACCACTCGTGGGACTGTCCGCGCGATCGAACGCTGCAGTAATCGTTGCGTCTGGCTGCGCCAGTGCTGCTTCGATCAAGGTGCGACCCATGCGGCCGGACGCGCCGGCGATCGCAAGCTTCAATTGGCGGACTCGCGTCCTGGCGGCGGCGTCTGAATGTCCGGCGCCTTTTCGGGTTGCCGCGGTGCCTGACGAGGCTTCTTGCGAGCATCGGGTCCGAGGATCAGAACGTCCGCCATCTGCTCCTGCGGCATCTCGTCGGACTTGAAACTGTCGAGCTTGTTGTCCTTAAAGTAAACGGTAAGTTTGCGGTTCTGAATCTCACCCTTACGCGGATTCAGGTAGTACGCATAGTCCCAGCGGTCCTTGTGAAATTCGCTGGTGAGCAGCGGTGTTCCGAGCAGAAAACGCACTTGCTCGCGCGCCATTCCCTGACGCAGTTGCTCGACCATTTCCTTGGTAATGATATTGCCTTGGTGCACATCAGGCCGATAGGGTCCAAGGAATGTCGGAGCCCAACCCGTGACCGACGACATGCCGGACGAGATGCCCGACCCGACGCTCGACATCGTTTCGCACGCTGCCAATGCAACGCACGAAGTGAGCAATAGCAGCGATGCACGATGGGTCATCTCGAGGCAGTTTTCTTGTGGAAGCTCGTATGATAGTCGGCAAATGAGCCGCCTTCCGCCGTCGTCCAGCGAGCTGAAAAGCATCGGGCTTAAAGCGACCTTGCCGCGTCTGAAAGTCCTCGAGATATTTCAGCGCAGCTCGGAGGATTTCGGTGTGCGGCACATGAGCGCAGAGGACGTCTACAAGGCTCTGATCGCTGAGCATATCGACGTCGGGCTCGCCACGGTGTACCGGGTATTGACCCAATTCGAGCAGGCGGGTTTATTGGCACGCAATCACTTCGAAGGCGGCCGCGCGATGTTCGAGCTGAATGAAGGCACGCATCACGATCACCTTGTGTGCCTGACGTGCGGCCGCGTCGAGGAGTTTGTCGATGCTGAAATTGAAACTAGACAACACGAAGTGGCGGCCGCGCGTGGGTTCAAGTTGCACGGGCATGCACTCGCGCTGTACGGCGATTGCACGAAGCCGCATTGTGAGTTTCGTCGGAAAGAGTAAGACCTAAGTGTCGCCGCGGCGCGTCAGCGTATGGCGTAGCGGCGCTGCCGGTGCCGCGACGTCGGCAGCGCAGCTGCGCGGGCCGCTGCGCACACCGAAACATCAAACAGGAAGTCGCTGCGTAGTCGCGGGGTCGAACCAGTGCGCGGTTCCAGCTTTCAACCCCAACTGCAGAACGGAACCAGGCGCGGGATTGTCGTGCGGCCCCGTGCGCACGATAGTGTCCTGCCCGGCGACGGTGCCGTGA
>DATLMT010000318.1:0-4928 GCA_035537135.1 Burkholderiaceae bacterium
AGGCGTCGCATGATTTTCCCCGATCGCGTCTTTGGCAAATTGTCGCCGAAGCGAATGTCCTTCGGTTTCGCGATCGGGCCGATTTCCTTGCCTACCCAGTCCCGCAGCTGCTTCGCGATCTTCTGCCCGTCTTCGCCGTTCGGCCGCGCCTGCTTCAGCACCACGAATGCACAGATGCTTTCACCGGTCAGCTCATCGGGGCGTCCGACCACCGCGGCTTCAGCCACCAGCGAATTGGCGACCAGCGCTGATTCGATCTCCATGGTGCCCATCCGATGGCCGGAAACGTTAAGCACGTCATCGATACGGCCCATGATTGTGAAGTAGCCCGTATCTCTGTCGCGCACGGAGCCATCACCGGCAAGATATAGCTTGCCGCCGAGTTCTGCCGGGAAATAAGACTTCTTGAAACGTTCTGGATCACCCCAGATGGTGCGGATCATCGACGGCCACGGACGCTTGACCACCAGCAGCCCGCCCTGCCCGTTCGGGACGTCATGGCCCGCTTCATCGACCACCGCTGCCATGATTCCCGGCAGCGGTAGAGTGCACGATCCAGGCACCAATGGTGTTGCACCCGGTAAGGGTGTAATCATGTGGCCGCCGGTTTCGGTCTGCCAGAACGTGTCGACAACCGGACAGCGCGACTGTCCAACCACGGTGTAGTACCACATCCACGCCTCTGGGTTGATCGGCTCGCCGACGGTGCCCAATACTCGCAGCTTCGACAGATCGTATTTCTTCGGCAGCTCTCCCCCTGCCTTAATCAGCGAGCGAATAGCCGTGGGGGCGGTGTAGAAGATCGTCACTTGATGGTCTTGGCACATCTTCCAGAAGCGGCCGGCATCCGGATACGTCGGAACCCCCTCGAAGATCACTTCGGTCGCACCGACCGCCAGCGGGCCGTAGCAGACATACGTGTGTCCGGTTACCCAACCGACGTCTGCCGTGCACCAAAAGACATCCGACGGCTTGATGTCAAACGTCCATTTCATCGTCATGGCCGCCCACAGCAGATAGCCGCCGGTCGAATGCTGCACACCCTTCGGTTTGCCGGTCGAGCCCGACGTGTACAGGATGAACAACGGATGCTCAGCGCCCACCGGCACCGGATCGCACGTGCTTGGCTGATTGGCCATCACGTCGTGCAGCCATTTGTCGCGGCCTTCGGTCCACGCAACCTTGCCGCCGGTACGCCGATAGACGATCACGTTGCGGACTTTGTCACAGCCGCCCATTGCGAACGCATCGTCGATCGCTGCCTTCAGTGCGATCGCTTTGCCGCCGCGCATCTGCTCGTCGGCGGCAAAGATCAAGGTCGCTCCGGCGTCGATGACGCGCTCCTGCACGCTCTTCGCCGAAAAGCCGCCAAATACGACCGAGTGCGTGATGCCGAGCCGCGCGCACGCCTGCATCGCCGCCACCGCCTCCACCGACATCGGCATGTAGATGATCGCGCGCTCACCCTTTTTATGTCCGAGCGCATTGATGCCGTTGGCGAGCCGGCACACTATGGTGTGCAGCTCGCGATACGTGACCTTGGTGACCGTGCCGTCGTCAGCCTCGAAGATGATGGCGACCTTGTCGGCGTTGCCGTTTTCGAGATTGCGGTCGAGGCAGTTGTACGAGGCGTTCAGCTCGCCGTCGGCGAACCACTGATAAAACGGGGCCTTCGACTCGTCTAGCACTTGCGAAAAGGGCTTGCTCCACACAAGGTTTTCGCGCGCCAATCGTGCCCAAAAGCCCGCGAAATTCTGCTCCGCCTCTGCGCACAGCGTTTGATACGCCGCCATGCCTGATACGTTGGCTTGTCGTACGAACTCCGGGCTCGGCGGAAACACTCGCTGCTCGTGCGAGACTGATTCGATGTTGCCCATTTGCTTGTTTGACCTCGTCGAAATGAAGCGGAGCGCCGGCAAGATTAACTCTTTTTTGATGCTCTAAAGCAACGCTGTCAATCGGCACGCAGCATCCGCCGCAGCATCGCCGCGTTGCGCTGTCCCTGACCCTCGTAGTTGTTGTTGAGGATCACATGGACGCGTCGGGACCGAGTGGCAAGCTCGCGGATCGATGTCGCAAGCACTCCAAGCTCGGAACCTGTAGTCGTAGTTAAACCGGTCCGAGGCTGAATGGCTTCAAATGGCGCCCGAGCCGTGATACTGCCGCGCCGCGTTCGCTATTCGGTCAAGACGAACGTCACCTTCAGAATGACTTTGAATCCGACAACCTTGCCTTTGTCGATCTGCACTTCCTGATCCTTGACCCACGCACCCTTGACGTTCTTGAGCGTCTTGTTCGCGCGCGACACGCCTTGCAGGATCGCGTCTTCAAAAGACTTCTTGCTGACGCTGCTGATTTCGCTGATGCGGGCGACGGTCATCGGGCTCTCCTCTTCGATAGTTATTGGCGGAGAGGGTGGGATTCGAACCCACGTTACCCCAGAGGAGTAAACCAGATTTCGAGTCTGGCGCATTCGACCACTCTGCCACCTCTCCCGCGAGCGGCCGAGTATATCTGTGCGCCTTACGAGAGGCGCAGACGCGACGCGCCGTCGATAAACGGCCTGAGTGCAGCCGGAATATCGACACCGCCATCCGCTCGTTGAAAATTCTCAAGCAATGCCACCAGCGTACGGCCTACAGCGAGTCCCGAGCCGTTCAGCGTGTGTACAAACTCGGTCTTGCCTTGCGGGTTCTTGAATCGCGCCTGCATCCGTCGCGCCTGGAACGCTTCGAAGTTCGAGCACGAGGAGATCTCGCGGAAAGCGTTCTGACCAGGCAGCCAAACTTCAAGGTCGTAGGTCTTGGCGGATCCAAACCCCGTGTCGCCTGTACACAGCAACATCACGCGGTACGGTAGCTCGAGTTTTTGCAGCACCGCTTCGGCGTGGCCCACAAGTTGTTCGTGGGCCTCGTACGAAGCGTCCGGATGAACAATCTGAACGATCTCGACTTTTTCGAACTGGTGATTCCGGATCATTCCCCGCGTGTCCTTGCCGTAGCTACCCGATTCCGAGCGAAAACACGGAGTGTGCGCCGTAAGCTTCAGCGGCAGATCCGATTCGCGCAGGATTTGATCGCGCACGGTGTTCGTCAGCGATATCTCCGAGGTCGAGATCAGATACATCTCTTCCTTGTCTTCTCCGCCGCCCCTCGTGACCCAGAACATATCGTCGCGAAACTTCGGCAATTGCGTCGTTCCGATCAAGCACTCGGCGTTGACGATGTACGGCGTGTAGCACTCGGTGTAAGCGTGCTCGCGCGTTTGCACGTCAAGCATGAACTGCGCGAGTGCGCGTTGCAGTCGCGCCAGCGGTCCCCGCAGAAACGTGAAACGCGAGCCCGATAGCTTGGCGGCCGTGTCAAAGTCGAGGCCGAGCGGCGTACCGATGTCGATGTGATCTTTGACCGGGAAATCGAAGGTGCGCGGTGTTCCCCAGCGGCGCACTTCGACATTGTCGTCGGCCGACGCGCCGGCCGGAACCGATTCGTGCGTGACGTTTGGGACTTCGAGCATCCACTGCTGCATCTTCTGCTGAACGCCGGCAAGCTCCACTTCCAGCTTCCTTACCTCGTCTGGAATGGCGGCTGCTTCAGCAAGCGCGCCCGTTGCATCAAGCCCCTTCGCTTTCAGCATGCCGATCTGCTTCGACAGCGCGTTGCGCCGCGCCTGCAGCTCTTCTGTCCTCGTTTGCAACGACTTGCGCTCGGCCTCCAACGCATTGAAGCAATCCACGTCGAACTCGTAGCCACGCGCTTGCAAACGCGCTGCGACGGTCGCAACGTCCTTGCGAAGTAAATTGATATCGAGCATCGCGGGATGCTACTGGGCGCCGTTCAGGCGGCGCAGTTCTTCGAGCCGCGCGGCGATGCGAGCTTCGGCACCGCGGTCCGTCGGCTGGTACCAGCGCTGCGCAGTCACGCCTTCCGGCAGGTACGTTTCTCCTGCGGCGACCGCACCAGCCTCATCGTGCGCGTAACGATAGCCTTCGCCATAGCCGAGCTCTTTCATGAGCCGCGTGGGCGCGTTGCGCAAGTGCATCGGTACCGGCCGCGAACCGTCCTGCTCGATAAAGGCGCGCACCGCGCCGTACGCGCGATACACGGCGTTGGATTTCGGTGCGCAGGCCAAGTAGACAATTGCCTGTGCGAGCGCGAGCTCGCCCTCAGGCGAGCCCAGCCTTTCGTAGGTATCGGCGGCAGCTAGCGCGACTTCGAGCGCGCGCGGGTCGGCCAGACCGATATCTTCGGCCGCCATCCTTATCGCGCGGCGCGCCACATAGCGCGGGTCGACGCCGCCGTCGAACATGCGCACCATCCAGTACAGCGACGCATCGGGATCTGAGCCGCGCACCGATTTATGCAGAGCCGAGATCTGGTCGTAAAAATTCTCGCCGCCTTTGTCGAAGCGACGCAGCGTCGCCGGCAGCGAGTTGCGCAGAAAGTCCGCATCGATCGATGACAGCTGCCGGTCGCGCGCCGCATTCGCCACGACCTCGAGCGCATTCAGCAGGCGCCGCGCGTCGCCATCGGCGAGGTCGAACAGCATGCCGCGCGCTTTCGCATCGATGCTCAACGTTTCCGATTCAATGGCCAGCGCACGATCGAGCAACCTTTGAAGCTCGTCGCGCGACAGCGGCTGCAGCACATAGACTGCGGCGCGCGACAGCAGCGCGCCGATTACTTCGAACGATGGATTCTCGGTGGTGGCGCCGACGAAAACGAACAACCCCGACTCGACGTGCGGCAAGAATGCATCCTGCTGCGCTTTGTTGAAGCGATGCACTTCATCGACGAACACGACCGTCGGCTTGCCCGACTGTGCGCGTGTAACCTGCGCGCGCTCGACTGCATCGCGAATGTCTTTGACTCCGCCCAGCACTGCAGAGATCGCAATGAAATTGAGGCCGAAGGCGTCGGCCATCAGGC
>DATLMT010000319.1:0-7958 GCA_035537135.1 Burkholderiaceae bacterium
ACGATGCCGCGCTGCGCTTTCTCGACTTCGTAGTTGCAGTTCTGCAAAAGCTTCTGAATGATGTTCTCGACGTCCTCGCCAACGTAGCCGGCTTCAGTCAGCGTGGTCGCGTCTGCGATTACAAATGGAACGTTAAGAAGCCGCGCCAGTGTTTGCGCCAGCAACGTCTTACCGGAGCCGGTCGGTCCGATAAGCAGAATATTGCTTTTCGCGAGCTCGATGTCGTCCTTCGAGCCCATGTGCTTCAAACGCTTGTAGTGGTTGTAAACGGCGACTGACAAGATCCGCTTCGCCTTGTCCTGCCCTATCACGTACTGATCGAGGATCGTGCCGATCTCCTTAGGCGTCGGCAGATCGGACTTGATGGCACCCGAGCCGGCCTCGGTCGTGGTTTCGTCGCGGATGATGTCATTGCAAAGGTCGATACACTCATCGCAGATGAATACCGACGGCCCGGCGATCAGCTTTTTGACTTCATGCTGACTCTTGCCGCAGAACGAGCAGTACAAAAGTTTCTCGCTCGAGCCCTTTTTGTCCGACATCTGGCCGCTGACCGTCCGTTACGGCTGTTCGTTGCGATTGGTGAATATCTTGTCGATTAAGCCGTACTTTACGGCATCCTCACCCGACATGAAGTTATCCCGATCGGTGTCTTTCGCGATCTTCTCCACCGGCTGGCCGGTGCGCTCCGACAAAATCTTGTTCAAGCGCTCGCGCAGGTAAAGAATTTCCTTGGCATGTATTTCAATGTCGGCCGCCTGGCCCTGAACGCCACCCAGCGGTTGATGAATCATGATGCGCGAGTTCGGAAGTGAGTAGCGCTTGCCCTTGGCACCGGCCGCGAGCAGAAACGCTCCCATGCTCGCAGCGACGCCGATGCAGATCGACGACACATCCGGTTTCACGAATTGCATCGTGTCGTAGATCGCGAATCCAGCGCTTACCGAGCCGCCGGGCGAGTTGATATACAGCGAGATGTCCTTATCGGGGTTCTCCGATTCAAGAAATAAAAGCTGTGCAACGACCAGGTTTGCGGTCTGTTCGGTCACGGGCCCAACGATGAAGACCACCCGATCGCGCAGCAGCCGGGAGTAAATATCGTAGGCGCGCTCACCGCGCCCGCTCTGCTCGATCACGATCGGCACCATGCCCAGGCCTTGCGGCTCCATCGCACTGCTCATCTGCGTCTTGCTTATGACCGGATAGCTCATTTGCCTTTATGCCCCATCAATTCGTCGAACTCAATCGGCGTGTCGACAACCTTGGCGCGTTGTAACACCCAGTTCGTAACGTTGTCCTCGAGTGCAACGGTTTCAAGTTCTGCCAGCCGCTTGCGATCGGACAAGTACCAGTTAATCACATCCTGCGGCTTTTCATAGCTCTGCGCAATCTCTTCGACGAGCTTGCGGATTTGATCGGGCCGCGATTGCAGGCTATTGGCACGCACGACTTCGCCCAGGAGCAGACCCAGCCGCACGCGGCGCTCCGCCTCCGGCGCAAACAAATCGAGTGGCAAGGGCGCATCCTTGGCGGCCATGCCGCGAGCGATCAGATCGGTGCGAGCGGCCTCCGCCAGCCGTTGCTTTTCCGACTCGACAAGCGACTTCGGCACTTCAAACGCGCTCGACCGAAGCAGCGCGGCCATTGCCTGATCCTTGGTACGCGCTTTCAGGCGCGTCGCCACTTCGCGTCCAAGATTGTTCCTAATCTCGGCTCGCATCTTTGTGACGTCGCCATCGGCCACGCCAAGCGAACGCGCAAACTCGGCATCGATCGGCGGCAGCACCGGCTGCTGAACCCGCTTGACATTCACTTCGAAGCTAACGGCCTTTCCTGCGAGCGCCTGTGCGCCATAGTCGGCTGGAAACGTCAGCGGGAACGACTTGCTCTGCCCCGCTGTTGTCCCACGGACGGCTGCCTCGAACTCCGGCAGCATTCGGCCTTCGCCCAGCGTGAACTTGAAGTCGCTTGCACTGCCGCCTTCAAACAACTGGCCCGCGTTCTCGCCCGCGGCATGCGTGCCCCTGAAGTCGATCGTCACAGCGTCTTCGTCCTGCGCAGGCCTTGACACATCTTCAAAAGTTGCGCGCTGCTTGCGCATGATGTGCAGCGTGCGATCTACTTCAGCGTCGCCGATCGCACACGTCGCTCGCTGCACTTCGGCGCCCGACAATTCGCCCACCCTGATCTCGGGATAAATCTCGAAAGTCGCTGAAAACGTCAGGTCCTTGTTGATCGCGCCCGGCCCACCCTCGCCGTCCGCCACCGTTCGCGCTTCAAGGCGTGGTTGGCCGGCGACTTTCAGATTGCCAGCGGTCACTGCCGAATTGAACGCCTCACCTATCTTGTCGTTCAAAACCTCGGCCTGCACCTGCGCGCCGTAGGTTTGCTCGACCATTTTGATCGGGACCTTGCCTGGACGGAACCCGGGCATCTTCATGCCGCGCGCTAGTTTCGCGAGCCGCGTCTTCACTTCCAGTTCGATCGCGGCCGTCGGAACGGTCAAATCGACACGGCGCTCGAGCGCACTAAGAGACTGTATGTTTTGTTGCATCTTCAACCATTAATGGGTCGTGGTGCGAAGGGGGGGACTCGAACCCCCACGCCGGTGAAGGCGTCAGGACCTAAACCTGGTGCGTCTACCAATTTCGCCACCTTCGCGGCCCAGAGCTTGATGTCTTTCGCGATCGAAACTTGAAGCCGATTCTAGCGGAACGACGCAGATCCTCAGACGTGTAAAACAGCTGTGATAGCTTCAAGCCATGAGTGTCGGCCACTACGAGAACTTTCCGGTTGCATCGTGGCTGATGCCCAAGCGCCTGCGTCCGGCAGTGCGTGCGATCTATCGCTTTGCGCGTACCGCGGATGACATTGCCGATGAAGGCGACGCCGCAGCGGACGAACGTCTGGCGGCACTTAACGTCTTGCGAGCGCAGCTGCGCGCGATCGAGACCGGCGCAGCCTCCGAATGGCCTGATCTCGCTGCTGCCATTAGTGAGCATCGTTTACCACTGTCTCTCTTTTACGACTTGTTGTCGGCATTCTCGCAAGACATTGTCACCGTGCGCTACGCCTCGTTCGAATCGCTGCTCGACTATTGCCGCCGTTCGGCCAATCCCATCGGTCGCTTGCTACTGCAGCTTTTTCGCCGCAGCGAAGCGAAGCTGCTGCAACACTCTGACGAGATCTGTACTGGCTTGCAGCTCGCAAATTTCTGGCAGGACATTGCACTCGATTGGCACAAAGGGCGCGTCTACTTGCCGCAGCAGGATCTGATGCAATTCGGCGTAAGCGAGGCACAGATTGCACGCGGCGAAGTTGATGGGCGCTGGAGAAGCTTGGTGGCATTTGAAGTCCAACGCACGTGCGGCTTCCTGCAGCGGGGCGCTCCGCTCGCGCGTGAGCTGGGCGGCAGGATTGGGTTCGAGTTGCGCCTAGTTGTCCAAGGCGGATTGCGGATCCTCGAGCGGATCGACGCCGTCAATGGTGATGTGTTCACGCATCGGCCTACGTTATCGGCACGTGATTGGACATTGATGGGATGGCGCGCGCTGCAACCGCTGCCCGTATGAGCCGGGACGAGTATTGCCAGCCCGTGAAGCGCGGGCGCGCTTCGCGCTCTCCTGTGAAGCGCGGTCGCGATTCGCGCTCCCTTGAAGCAGCCGCGGCGCCAAAGCGCGCACTGCTTTTTGCTGGCCCTGGATAGTGCGATGACACCGGACGAGTATTGCCAGCAAAAAGCAACCGGCAGTGGCTCGAGCTTCTATTACTCGTTTTTATTTTTGCCACCCGAGCGACGTCGTGCCATTACGGCGGTATACGCCTTTTGCCGTGAAGTCGATGACGTCGTTGATGAGGTCAGCGACGCCAGCGCTGCAGCAGCGACCCTCGCGTGGTGGCGAGCCGAAACTGCCTGCTTGTTCAGCGGTCATCCAACTCATCCTGTAACGCGTGCGCTGCAGCCGTTCATCGGCCGCGAGTTCGGAATTTCTCAGCAGAAATTGAACGCCGTGCTGGATGGCATGGAGGTCGACCTGAGGCAGAATCGCTTCCTCGATTACGCGGCGCTGCAGGGATACGCGCACCTCGTCGCCGGCGTTGTCGGCGAAATTTCTGCTGGAATTTTTGGCTATAGCGACCCGCAGACGCTGCAGTACGCTGCGCGCCTGGGCCTCGCGCTGCAGTTGATCAACATCGTGCGCGACGTCGGGGACGATGCGCGGCGCGGGCGCATTTATCTTCCGCTCGACGAGATGCGGCGCTTCGACGTCAAGGCTTCGGACGTGTTGGCAACGCGTTACACCGACGGCTTCGTGCCGTTGATGCGGTTTCAGGGCGAGCGGGCGAGCGCCACCTACCGGGAAGCGCTAGCGCTGCTGCCCGACGCTGATCGCAAAGCGCAGCGGCCGGGACTGATGATGGGCGCAATCTACTCGGCGTTGCTCGAAGAGATTGCGCGTGAGAACTTTCAGGTGCTGCAGCAGCGCATCGCCCTGACGCCTGTGCGCAAGCTGTGGATCGCATGGCGTACGTGGAGTCGCGCCTGAGCAAGCCGAAAAGCGTTGCAATCATCGGCGCGGGTTGGGCTGGCTGTGCAGCCGCAGCCGAATTGAGTGCGCACGGGGTGTCGGTCACGCTTCTCGAGGCCAGCGAAGAGCTGGGAGGCCGTGCCCGCCGCCTCGCGCTCGAACTCGCGGGACACTGGCACTTGCTTGACAACGGCCAGCACTTGTTGCTGGGCGCATACACCGAAACGGCAGCGCTGCTTAAGCAACTGAACGTTCAGATTCACAGCGTCATTGAAAGGCGGCCGTTTGAATTGCATTACCCGGATGGGTTTCGCTTGCAGGCTGCAGCTTGGCCGGCACCGTGGCATCTTGCTGCGGCACTGACGACTGCGCGGGGGCTGAGTTGGCCCGATCGTTGGCAAATGATCGGCCTGCTGCGTGCGATGAAGCGCGCGTGCTGGACTGTCGGTGGCGATTGCAGCATCACCGAATGGCTGCGGGAGCGCAAGCAGACACCGCATGTCATTCGGCGCGTGTGGCGGCCGTTGGCACTGGCGGCACTGAACACTCCGCTCGATCGCGCTTCAGCGCAGATTTTTGCGAATGTGCTGCGTGACTCGCTGGGCGCTGCCGCGGACGCTAGCGAAATGTGGACTCCGCGTACCGACCTTTCTGCGCTGCTTCCGGATGTCGTGGAGCGTTATGTTGTTGCACGCGCAGGAACCGTTGAACGCGATGCGCGAGTTGAGCGTATTGAGCGCAGGGATCGCTTTCATCTGCACTTGCGTAACGAGCCTGACCGAGTCGTCGCCGTTGACGCCGTGGTCTACGCAGCCGCCCCGACCCACCTTCAGCACATCGCGGGAAGCGTCGGTGCGCTGAGCGACACCTACGATGCGCTAGCTCGCTTCGAGCACGAGCCGATCTATACCGTGTACCTGAAATACGCACCGACCGTGCGCATTGCACGCGGCTTTACGGCCCTGCTGGACGATCCTGCAAAGCGCCGCTATGCGCAGTGGGTATTCGACCGTGGTGCGCTTGATCACAATCATCACGGTGTGCTTGCCGCCGTTATCAGCTCGAGCGGCCCGCACGAAGCCGAATCGCTCGCGGACGTGTGCGAGGCGGTGGCGCGACAGCTCACCGACGAGCTCCGTCTGCCCGAGCCGCTCGATGCACGCGCGATTGCGGATCGACGAGCAACGTTGGCTGCGGTACCCCACTTGCAGCGTCCTGCCAATCAAACGCCGTGGCCGGGGTTTGTCATCGCCGGAGACTGGACCGAATCGGACTACCCATCAACCCTCGAAACCGCGGTGCGCAGCGGTCGGGCTGCAGCGCGTGCGCTGCTCTAAGGCTGCGTGCGCTGCGAATCAGTCGCGCACCCGCGCCAATGCGTGCTCGACTCGATCGACCGCAATCACTTCAAGTCCTTCGATCGCTTGCTTTGGGGCGTTCGCTTTCGGTATGAGTGCCATCGAAAATCCGAGCTTCGCCGCTTCGCGCAGCCGTTCTTGCCCGCGCGGCGCGGGCCGCACTTCGCCCGCGAGGCCTACTTCGCCAAAAGCAATCAGGCCTCGCGGCAGAGGCTTGTCGCGCATCGACGACACCACCGCGAGCAACACCGCGAGATCGGCCGCAGGCTCGCCGATACGGACGCCGCCGACGGCATTGACAAAAACGTCCTGGTCAAATGCGGCGATCCCGGCGTGCCGATGCAAGACAGCAAGCAGCATCGCGAGTCGCTGCTGATCGAGCCCGACCGAAAGGCGGCGCGGAGTCGGAACGTGCGCTGCGTCGACAAGCGCCTGGATTTCGACCAGCAGCGGCCGGGTGCCTTCCTGCGTCGCCATCACGCACGAGCCCGCAACTTGCACGTCGTGCTTGGATAGAAACAACGCAGAAGGATTGGCAACGCCCTTGAGGCCGCGATCGGTCATCGCAAACACGCCGAGCTCGTTGACTGCGCCAAAGCGATTCTTAAACGCACGAATCAATCGAAACGACGAGTGGGACTCGCCTTCGAAATAGAGCACCGTATCGACCATGTGCTCGAGCACGCGCGGGCCGGCGAGCGAGCCGTCCTTGGTGACGTGACCGATCATGATCAGCGTCAGGCCGGATTGCTTCGCCAGACGCGTCAATTGCGCTGCGCATTCACGCACCTGGGCCACCGAGCCCGGCGCCGACTGCAGTTGCTCCGAGTACAGCGTCTGAATCGAATCGATTACGAGCACCGACGGCCTTTCTGTGCCGACCGCGGCAACGATGCGCTCCAGCGAAATCTCCGACAGCAATCGAACCCGCGCCGCGTCGACTCCCAGCCTGCGCGCTCGCAATGCGACTTGCGCTGCCGACTCCTCACCGCTGACGTACAACACGCCCGCATTCGCTGACAACGCCGCGAGCGACTGCAACAGCAAGGTCGATTTGCCGATTCCGGGATCACCGCCGATTAACACCACGCCGCCTTCGACAAAGCCGCCGCCGAGCACGCGATCGAACTCGTCGACGCCGGATGCAATCCGCGGCATCTCGCGCGCCTGCACCTCACCCAGCGATTGCGTGGGCGTGCTGGAAACAAGCGCGCCATAACGGTGCTCCGCCGGCGCCTCGATCCGCGCTTCAGACAGCGAATTCCACGCATTGCAATGGGGGCACTGGCCCTGCCACTTCAGGCTTGCGCCGCCGCACTCAGCGCAGACAAACTGAGTTTTCGCTTTTGCCATCGCGCGCTAGTCGACTTCAGTGACGGGCACGCGTGCCGCTAACGCGCACATCAATTCGTAGCCGACCGTTCCGCACCGATTCGCGACCTCATCGATCGGCAGGGCCTTGCCCCACAGCTCGACTTCGCTGCCTAGTGTCGCGTCCGGAGCGCCGGTCAGATCGACGGTGATCATGTCCATCGATACGCGCCCTGCGATCGGCACCCGGATGCCGTCGACCAGCACCGGGGTGCCATCGGGCGCGTTGCGCGGATAGCCGTCGGCGTAACCGCATGCCACAACGCCGATCCGCATCGCGCGCGTCGCCGCGAATCTCGAGCCGTAGCCAATCGCTTGCCCGCGGGAGAGCGTCTGCATCGCGATCAGGCGCGACTTCAAAGTCATCGCTGCCTCGACCCCAAGTTGTGCCGCGGTGTGCGACTCATCGGTCGCGGCGCCATAAAGCGCGATGCCTGGCCGCACCGAGTCGCCTCGCACTTCCGGCCGCAGGAACAAAGCGGCTGAGTTGGCAAAGCTGCGCGGCTCGCGCCAGTCGGCGGAGACGCTTTGCAGCGCGGTCAATTGTTCGGCAACTTCGACAGGACCGCTTGCGCCCGCTGCGCGATCGGCATTCGCGAAGTGAATCATTAACGTTAGCTGCGCAACATTCGCGCACGCTTTGAGCCGTTCATATGCCGATGCTGCAGCACTCGCGTCTCGAGCATCGAAGCCGAGCCGA
>DATLMT010000320.1:0-8249 GCA_035537135.1 Burkholderiaceae bacterium
CGCTGATCGCCTACTTCCTGTATGCGCGCTTTGGCGTCAACGAAGCCGAGCTGGCATTGCTGTTCGTTGCCGCACGCACGATGACGGTCGTTTCGCACTTCGTCGCCGCATGGCTTGCGAATCGCATCGGGCTGGTCAACACGATGGTGTTCACGCACATTCCTTCAAGCCTGCTGCTGCTGACGTTACCTATTGCGCCCACGTTCGGCGTCGCTGCGGCGCTGTTCATTGTGCGTGAAGGGTTGTCGGAGATGGACGTGCCGACGCGGCAGTCTTACCTGATGGCAATCGTGCCGCCGCACGAGCGCGCGTGGGCTGCCGGTATTTCACAGCTCGCGCGCGCCGCCGGGCGCATGGTGTCCCCAGTAATCGCCGGTGCGGCGATGCAGGCAGGCGCACTCTGGCTGCCGCTCGCCGCTGGCGCGGCAATCAAGATCGTGTACGACTTGCTGCTGTGGCGCGCATTCCGTGAAATCAAGGCGCCTGAGGAACGCTAGCGTCAGCGCTTGCGCGCCAGCGTCAAGCCGTCGCCAATCGGCAGCAGCGAAATATCGACGCGCGCATCGTCGCGCAGTTTCAGATTAAGAGCCTGCAGTGCCGCCGTATCGGCATCTTTCGCCGGGTCGGCCGGCTGCGCCACTTTGCCGCTCCAGAGGGTGTTGTCGATCGCGATCAGGCCACCTGCGCGCAGCAGACGCAGGCAGCGCTCGTAGTAGCCGTCGTAGTTGCTCTTATCGGCGTCGATGAAGGCGAAGTCGTAGCGGGCTCCTTCGCCGGCCGCAAGCCGGGCGTCAAGTGTGGTCAGCGCAGGCTCAAGAATCAAAGTGATCTTGTCGGCGACGCCTGCGCGCTGCCAGTACGGTCTTCCGACGCGCGTGTACTCGTCGCTGACGTCGCATGCGAGTACATGGCCATCGTCGGGCAACGCGAGCGCGACTGCCAACGCGCTGTAACCGGTGAACACGCCGACTTCGATCGTGCGCCGCGCGCCGATCAGCTTGACCAGTAGCGCCAGCAGCTGTCCCTGCTCAGGCGAGATCTGCATGTTGGCGTGCGCGTGATCGCGCGTGACCGCGCGCAGCTCTGCCAGCATCGGATGCTCGCGCAAAGAAGCATCGAGCACGTAGTCATACAGTCGATCGTCGAGGTTAAGCGTCCGGCGCGACATCGCTTTCGTCAGCCGGTGCGGCGCGCTTCGTACTGCGCCGGTGTGGCGCCGCCGCGCGTCAACAGATCCCGCAGCGATTGCACCGAGTGGCGATCCATCGTGTTGCCGCCGTGGTGCGGCCGATGCAACACGCCTTCGGCTTCATTCAGCTTGACGCGCATGCGCGCGCCGGCGACAGATTCCATCGTCGCACCGAGGTGCTTCAGCAGCGATTCGACTTCGCGAAACGACAGCTTGGTGTTGACTGGATCCTGAAAAATCTCGCGCAACAAATTGACGTGTTTCTGGCTCATGAGGGCTGGCTAAATGGGTGTGGCAGTAATCAGGGCGCGATCGTAGCTGCAGTGGGCACGAAGCTTGATGTAACACCTTCAATGAAATCCGCGATTCGTATCGGCGTATCGGGATGGCGTTACCCGCCATGGCGCGGCGAATTTTATCCCGACAAGCTGCGCCAGGCCGACGAGTTGTCCTACGCATCGCAGCAACTGCCGACGGTCGAGATCAACGGTTCGTTTTATTCGTTGCAGAGACCGTCCAGCTATGCGGCGTGGTACGCGGCAACTCCGAGCGGGTTCGTGTTCAGCGTCAAGGGTGGCCGTTTCATCACACATATGAAGCGGCTGAAAGATATCGACAAGCCACTGGCAAATTTCTTTGCTTCAGGGCTGTTCAAATTGAAGGAGAAGCTCGGGCCGGTGCTGTGGCAGTTTCCGCCGAACATGAAGTACCAGCCGGACCTCTTTGCCGACTTCATCGCCAAGCTGCCGCAGGACACGAGCGCTGCGCTGGCGCTGGCACGAGGACGCGATGCTCGCATGACCGGACGTGCGGCGTTGAGTATCGACGCGTGTCGGCCGGTAAGGCACGCGATCGAAATTCGGAACGAGACATTTCTCGATCCGCACTTTATTGCGTTGCTGAGACGGCACAAGATTGCGCTGGTGGTTGCCGACACCGGTGAGCGCTGGCCTCAGCCGCATGACGTCACGTCAGATTTTGTGTATCTCCGCCTCCATGGTGCGACTGAGCTTTATCAAAGCCGCTATAGCGATCCAGAGTTGGAGTGCTGGGCCGAAAGGCTGACCGCGTGGGCGGCGGGCAGCCAACCAAAGGACGCGCAGCGCGTCGTGCCGAACGCAAAAATTGAGCGTAACCCGCGCGACGTGTACTGCTACTTCGACAATACTGACAAGCTGCATGCACCGAACAACGCGCGGCGGTTAATGCAGATGCTGGACGTCAGATGGCAGCCCGCGTCCGCGCGCTAGGTACGCCGCGCGCACACTGTGCGTGAGCGCAAATACTGCCGCTAGCGCTGCTGATAAGGCGGTGGTGTGTTCGGCGGCGGCACTGCAAAGTTCGGCGGCGGCGCGTTCGGCGGCGGCATTGCGGCATTGGGTGGCGGCGCATTCGGCGGCGGGATGGCCGCGTTGCGTGGAGGAGCGCTGACATAAGGCGCCGGAGCCAAACCGGCGTTCGCCTGGCGTAGCGAGCGCGCATAGCTCGCCGGCATAGGTACCTTATGCCCTTGCGAATACATGCACTGGTAGTAGCTGTTGTCCAGCCTTTGCTGCGTGGTGTACGACGCCGCTTGCGCATTGCCCGCGCCCGCCACGCCGCCACCTAGAAGCCCGAGACCGGCACCGACGCGTGCACCTTCACCGCCACCGAGGATCCCGCCTACAGCGGCCCCCAGAATCGTGCCGACTACTGCGCTGCCGACCGCCGCGTCGGCTGACGCCTCATTCGGCGTAGCCCCGGTGGTTTGCACTGCATGCTGGCGGCACGACGCGTCGTCGAATTGAAACTGGTCGATGCTCTTACGGCTGCCGGGCATCGCGCTGTGGGTCGGGCCGGTCGGTACCGTGGCGCACCCCGCAAGTGCGGCCAACGTGCCGGCTGCGATCAGCTTGCCTGCGATATTCATCGCGGCGCCTGCGGTTGCGGGGCGACGCGCTGCCAACCCTCTGCGCAACTGCTGACATATGGGTAATAGCCACGTGAGCTCGCGCACCAATACCACCACTGCGGCGCGCTAGTGTCGGGCGAAGAAGCCGGCGGGGGTGCAGGCACGGGGTTGCTTTCGACCCATACGCGCGGCTCCGGCGCAGGGGCGTAAACAACTGCGGGCGGACCCCAGTATCCCCAACCCGGCCCCCAGTAACCGGGGCCCCAATAGGGTCCACCCCAGAACCCGAACGAGAACCGGGCGCCGTGATGGTGGTGCCCATGACCGTGACGTCCTCCGGCGGAGGCAGGGTAGATCACAGCCATCAGGCCTACGGCGACCGCAGCGGTTGCGGCAAGCGATTTAAGCGGTGTCATCAAAGTCCTCGCGTTTGCATCTGTGGCTTTAAGACTCAACGTCAGAATGCTAGTTCGCGACGACTGAAATAGGCGTAGCAAGATGTAACGAAAAAGGCCGAAATGCGCTACTGACGCTGCTTCGATTCCGCCTTTGCTTCGATTCTGGCTTCTAGGGTTTGCAGCCCGCGCAGCACGAGAAGCGCCAGCAAAGTTGCCCCCAGCGCGAGCCACCATTGTTGTAGTGCCGCGCATACGCCGATACCGCCCGAAAACAGCAAAGATGTCGCTGTAGTCAGACCCTCCACGCGCTGCCCGTCGGGCCGGAAAATTGTGCCCGCGCCTATGAACCCGAGCGCAGTCACGACACCGCCCACCAGTCGAAACGGGTCGGCACTGATCAGGCCCGGATGCAATCCCGAAAATGTCGTCAGCATCGATGCTCCGAGTCCGACTAACAATGCGCAGGCACCCGCCAACATCATGTGAGTTCGAAATCCAGCGGGTTTGTTGGCGGTCTCGCGCTCGTAGCCGATCATGCCGCCAAGCAGCATCGCTGCCGCTACCTCGGACAACACGACCAGCTGAGGCCACGCGTCCCCCATGAACTAGGAGGTGCGGGGAATCAACAGCGCGGCTTACTTCTTCCAGGGAATATAGTCGCGCCAGTCGCTCGGCAACGAGTCACGCCAATTACTCAACATCGAGCGCCGGTCGCGTAGAACGTAGACCGCAACCAGGGCCACGACTGCTGCACTGCCAAGCGCGATCAGGGACGGTGTCGCTTTGCGCAAGCGCCGCTTCCACTGCTCGGTTGAGCGATTTTGCTCCAGCAGCACCGGCTCAAGGCTAGCTTCGTATGCCGGCGAAATAGGGTCACTTGCAGGAAAGCTCTCTGCAATTGCTTGATCGAGCAGCCGTTCGTGATGTTCCGGTGTCTTGATTGCCATGAGGTCTCCCTATGAAATTTGACGCCTTTGACGTCAACCATGCCAGCTTTGAGCATCAGGAGGGCGCGAGTGTGTAAGAAAAGCAAGCTTTGTGCCGTTGGAGGGACACTCGAGGCTTATTAAGATAACCGCAGATCAGCGCGCGTTTTGCTCGCCAAGGGTGTCTTCAACGTAAACCATCTGCACCATGACCAGCAATGCGGCGGTCGCTGGGGCCGCAAGCAGCAGCCCAATCCAGCCAAACAACAGGGCACCCACTAACAGGGCAACCAAAGTCAGCGCCGGCGGCAGTTCCACCGT
The DNA here is from genome assembly GCA_035537135.1 of Burkholderiaceae bacterium. Classification (GTDB taxonomy): domain Bacteria; phylum Pseudomonadota; class Gammaproteobacteria; order Burkholderiales; family Burkholderiaceae_F; genus JACCZX01. The sequence continues at coordinate 4,726 of DATLMT010000320.1, forward strand.
TCGCCGTTCGATGAGTGGGGTCAATACGTATCCTTCGACGAGCTGTATCGCGCCATAGAGCAGCACAACATACAAAACCTGCGTCGGGCCCTGCAGCAGGGCGAATAGTGCCGCCGGGATTAGCGCGAGCAGAGGCCCGATGTTCGGAATGAAATCCAGCAGAGCAGCGATCAGCGCCAAGGCAGCGGCCATTTTTACGCCGAGCGCGATTAAGCCAATGAATACAGCAGCGCCGACCAAAGCCATCGAAATCGCTTTTCCAAGCAGCCACCAGCGCAGCGTATGCCCGATAGCAAGCAGCACTTCGCGTGCGCGATCTCTGTGCGCAAGCGGAAACAGCCTCACGGTGCCATCGATGTAGGGCCGTGGATCCGCGGCGAGATAGATCGCGATCACTATCGCGACGACTGTATTGCCGAGTGCTGCCAGCGTTCCGGAAACAGCGCCGCTGACCTTATTGACCACTTGCGGAGGGGAAGCGCCGTTGCTGGCCTGCTGTGCGGAGTCGAACAAGACCTCGATCCAAACGAAGCGGCTTAACTCTTGCTGCAATCGCTGCAGGGCCGCTGGCAACGCGGAGCGAAGCTCGCGAACCTGCTCGCCGATGGCAGGTGCGATTGACCAGCCAATTACGGTGAAGGCAATCGCCAGCATCGCGACGACGATTGCGAGCGCCCAGCGCGGAGAAATGTCCAGTCGGGCGGCGAGCGGTTCAGCGAGCGTGCGCAGCAGTATCGCGAGCAGGATGCTGGCAAACACGAGCAGCAGCACATCAACCGCGAACACGATCAACAGCAGAGCCACCGCTGCAAACGCGAGCTTGGCCCACGTGCGCTTGGTCATGCGCCCTTTTTGAGCATCGTGTACACGCGCTGCGCTCATCGTTTCGTTGGTTGTAGCACGGCGGCGGCGCGAAGAATACGGCCGGGTTGCTGAGGACACCGTGAAATCCTAGGCATTACGCGCCCGCGCTTCGAGTGCCGACCATTGTTCGAATTTCGCTGCTATCTCATGTTCGATCTGCTCGATTCGCACGCGATCGGACTTGAGTTGCGCCGCCTGCTGGCGGTGATAATCGACTTGGATCATGCGCTCACTGATCGTGCGCTGCTCGGTCTCCAGTAATTCGATTTCTGCGGGAAGAGTCTTCAGTGCACGCTGTTCCTTGTAAGACAGCTTCACTCGCGGGGCGGTGACGGCTGCGATCGTGGCGGCACGTGGTTTAAGCGGAGCCTCTTCGCGGCCGGTGCGAGGCCGCTGCGCCAGCCAGTCCGAATAGCCGCCGACGTACTCGCGCCACATGCCGTTGCCTTCGGCGACCAAAGTTTGCGTAACAACGTTGTCCAGAAACGCACGGTCATGGCTTACGAGCAGCAGGGTGCCGGCGTACTGTTGCAGCGTTGCTTCGAGCAGTTCGAGCGATTCGATGTCGAGATCGTTGGTCGGCTCGTCGAGCACCAGCAGGTTGGCCGGTTGTGCGAACAATCGAGCCAGCAGCAGACGATTGCGCTCGCCTCCCGACAACGTTTTGATGGGCGCTTCAGCGCGCTGCGGTGGAAACAGGAAGTCGCCAAGGTAAGTCATCACGTGCTTACGCTCGCCGCCGATGTCGATCCAGTCGGAACCTGGACTGATCGTTTCGACAAGGGTTTTTTCCGGGTCGAGCGCCGCGCGCATCTGGTCAAAATACGCGGGGGTCACCTTGGTTCCGATGCGCACCGTGCCCTGATCTGGCGCCAGCGCGCCGAGCATCAATCGCAGCAACGTCGTCTTGCCGGCGCCATTCCGTCCGATCAGTCCAATGCGGTCGCCGCGCAAAACCCGCATCGAAAGTTGCTCGACCACCACTGTGCTGCCGAACTGCTTCGTGACATCAGTCAGCTCGCTTACGAGTTTGCCTGAGCGCTCGCCGGCATCGACGGCGAGCTTTACGCGACCGATGTTTTCGCGCCGTGCTGCGCGCGCACGCCGCAATTGTTCGAGCCGCTCTACGCGTCCCGCGTTGCGCGTGCGCCGTGCTTCGATCCCGCGCCGGATCCATGCTTCTTCTTGTTGCCAGAACTTGTCGAACTTGCGTCCTGCCGTCTGCTCGGCTGCCAACTCGACCGCTCTGCGTGTCTCCCACGCACTGTAGTTGCCTGGGTACGCACGCAACAGACCGCGATCGAGTTCGACGATGCGTGTGGTGACACGATCGAGAAATGCACGGTCATGCGTGATGACCATCATCGTTTGCTTGGCCAGCAGCTCTTCAAGCAGCGTGATGCCATCGATGTCGAGATGGTTGGTCGGCTCGTCGAGCAGCATCAGGTCCGGAGCAAGCGCAAAGGCCAGTGCGAGCGCACCCCGCTTGCGTTCGCCGCCGGAGAGTGCCGCCGGATCGGCCGCTTCGTCGAGCCCCAGGCGGTGCATGTACTCGATCAGGCGAGCCTCGATGCGCCATCGCTCTCGATCGTCGTGTGAAAAGGCGTGCGCATCCAAGCCGCCACGCAGCGAGAGACTTGCGCGCAGCGTCGACGCGGGCGGTAACACAGGTTCCTGTTCGATCAGCCCGATGGACAGCCCCTCCGTCTTCTTTATCTCGCCGTCGTCGAGCTCTATCCGGCCCGCTAGCGCGTTCAGCAGAGAGCTCTTGCCTGTGCCATTGCGCCCGATCAGCCCGATGCGGTCGCCAGCATTCACCGTCAGCGACGCACGGTCGAGCAAAGGTTGCAGGCCAAATGCGAGTTCGGCATCGAGAATGGTCAACAGTGACATCGTCGATCAATGCACGGCGGGATGCCGCGTCGAGCTGATCAGGAAAATCCCAGCGCCAGCACACGCCAACGCCGCGGCTTGCAGCCACGTAAACGACTCGCCGAGAAAAAATATTCCGACCAACGTCGCGGCGACGGGCAAAGCCACCGTAAACACTCCGGCGTGACTCGCAGCGACGCGCTTCAGGCCGGCCACCCACATCCAAACGGCAAATAGGCTCGCGGCGAGCGAATAAAAAATCAGCAACAGCCACAAACTCGCAGTCAATGAGCCGGCGTCGAACGCGGCAAGCTGCCACAGTCCCAGAGGAGCAATCAGCAGCAATCCCAACAAATTGATCAGCGCCGAAACGCGCAACGGCGAGCGGGTCGCCGACAGGCGCTTTGAGATGATCACGTAAATCGCCTCACACACAACCGCGCCGAACAGCAGCAGATTGCCCAGCAGCGCGTTACCCGCGCCGGCGACCGGCTGGGTGGTCTTCGCCACCTGCAGCAACATGATGCCCGTGACTGCAAGCGCGATCGCAATCCATACCCGCAGCGTCAGCGTTTCGCGCAGGAACCAGCGCGACAGCAATGCCACAACTGCCGGCAGGGTGGCGAGCGTGACGCCGGCAGCCGTTGCCGTGGTCAAAGCGATGCCGCTCAGCATGCAAATTGAAAAAAGAAAATTTCCGAAAAAAGAAAGCAAAAAGAAAAGCCATTGCTCGGTACGCGTCAGCGTTGTCTCGCCGGGCGCACGGAACGTCCACGGCAGCATCGCGA
>DATLMT010000321.1:0-2907 GCA_035537135.1 Burkholderiaceae bacterium
CGAGGCGCCCGACATTAAAAAGCCGCGGAAGATTTGGCGGCAATAGATCGAAGATTGTGTCGCGGACGTTTGGATCGCTGCGGGTGGAGACAAATCCTGCGGGCTTATGCAACATGATATGCAGCTGGGGCTCAGGACGCACCATTTTGCTGCCGACTTTGACGTGATCGGTTTCGGCCGGCTCGTAGCTGAAGTCTGTGCACACCCGGCCGTTGATGGTCACGCGCCCCGCGGCAATCAATTCATCGCAATGTCGTCTGGAGCCGACGCCAGCTGCAGCAAGAAAGCGATTCAGCCGCATGGGAGAAGAAGTTGATGGTTGTAGTTGAGACAAAGCATCAGACCTGCCCGTCTCTCGACCCTCAACTATTGAATCCTCAGCTGCGACCCAGCTGCTATGCGTCGGGTTTGGTCTTTGGAAGACCGACGACTTTCGTGCCGTCTTTCCACTGACCGCGCTTCTTGAGGAGCTCGACGCGCTCGAAACGCTTCAGGACATTGCGCTTGGCGGTGATGGTGCTGGCGCCTTTGAGGCTGCGATGCTGCGACATAATGCTCGGGTAGTGCGAAGTGAGCGGGAACGGTAGACGTCGCGCGATGATTTTCAACCCTGTTATCTGGGCGGCGCGGTGGTCGATCACGGCTGGTTGTTTACGACCACATATGAGCCGGAGGTGCTGACTTGATGGTAAATGTGGTATCGCGCGGTCAGACGTTCCTGCCATACCGGAACGCGATATTTGTGGATGATGAGATATACCGGGTGCGGAGCGCCAAATTTATCGAGTGCCTGCATTTCAGTCAGACGATTGGCCGCCGAACTTAACGACGGCGGAGTATCGATGGCTTCGCTCACGACAAAGTATGGCGGCCGAAGGTAAAAATTCAGGCTGCTCCCGGAGCGCCGAGATCCTTCGTATATCAATTCACCGGTATCACCCAGCCGACCTCGGAGAAATTGCGCAACTGTCCCAAACGACACCCGCGGACCGAGTCGCGCGTCCGCTTCCGCAGCGCTGAGTCCCACCGGAATCGTGCCGAAGAAAAGCAACGCCGTCGCGAGCGTTTCTTGTTTTCGCCATAGCAGGTAAGCTGCGCCGGCAAAAGCAGCTATCGCGGCGGTAGTGGAAGCGATTGTCAGCGCGGAGCCGAAGGTCGCGTCTGCGAAAGGCGAACCGAACAATGCCGATCGCGCCTTGGCCGATTTTAACGCAAAGTTACTGGTCGCGCATACCGCAGCCGCTGCGGCGATGCCGGCGATGCGCAACCTGTATGACGTTCGGTCCCAGGCACAAGCCGCCCAAAGAGAAAATGCGCTCCACATTGGAAGTGACTCGAAATGCTGCCGCTGCGGAAGGAACAGGAGCGGGATGAATCCGACTGCCATCCAGCATAATGGCACGGCGTCGGAAAATTCGATCTCGCGCGGCCGGATCACGCGTCTCCATGCGAAGAGCAGTCCCGGCAAAACCAGTGGCAATGCGGGAAACCACCATAACAGATGTCCGAGCAAAAACCGGGCGATGCCGACATGTTCCGCTGCAGCGAAGTCGAGGTGGCTGACGAACGGGAATATCCATCCACTTCCGAGGATGACGTCCAATGAGCCGGGAAAGCGCATCTGCAGCCACACATGCCACGGCAACACGATCGCGATAAAGATCAGCAGACCCGGCCAATGTCCCAGCGCCGGGAAGCGCATCCGAGCTTCACGAAACAACAGCGCCAACAGTAGAATGATCGCGCCGAGGAATACGACTGCTTCTGCACCTTCAGCGAGATATGCGAAGGCAGTGCAAGCCCAGAAGCCGGCGAACCACCACCGACGTTTGCGTCGATCGTGGTAGCCTGAGACAAGACACAGAATGGCGCCGGCGACGAGAGCTGCGAAGAGCGGCACGGGGGTTACCATCCGGCCCCACAGAAAACCGCCGCACAGGCAGAGTTGGATCAGCCCGGCCATGAAAGCGCGCCAGTAGCCGCTGAGCCGTTCGCCGATTACAAACGTCAGCGCGACCAAAGCGATCGTCGCGAGCGCGATGGGCACCCGCGCGGCGACCACCGTAACCCCAAAAATCTTATACGATGCGACGAGCGCCCAATACAAAAGTGGCGGCTCTTCTGGTGAGATGACGCCGTTGCGTATCGGCACGATGTGACTGCTGTCGGAGTTGAACATCTGCCGCGCGCCGCCAGCGTATTCGCCTTCGACGCCATTGTGGATCTCACTCCAGCCGGCTGTGCAGAGGTGTAGAATTGCAGCGAGTGTCACGAGAAACGCAAACAGCGCGTGGCGCACCGGCGGCGGAGGAAGTGCGTCTGGTGTGAGCAGCGTCTCGCGCAATCCAAATGTACGGGCGGCGGTGGCCATCTTCAGCAGTCGTTAGGGCGAGAGCAGAATGCGGTTATCGCGGTCACGATTTCGCCGTCTCGTCTGGCCGATACTGCTGCCAATGCTCGGGTAATCGCAGCAGTGTTGCGGAAGGCATTTGGATCATCGCCAGCATCTGGCGGCATTCAGCAACTAAGACATCATCAGCGGCACGAACGATGCGAAATGCGCACCAGAAACGAACGCGCTCCACGCGATCGAGCCACCCTTCGATTGTGAGCTTGTCGCCTAGTCGTGCGGCGCGGCGATAATCAATCTCAGTGCGGACGACGACAGGATATTTCTGATCTTCGGCCATTTGCGCAAGACCCAGACCGAGCTGCTCCGCGAGCAGAGTACGCGCGATTTCAATGAAACGCAGATAGGCAATGTTGTGCACAACTGCCGCACAGTCGGTATCGAAAAACATCACCTGCACCTCGGTGCTGATGCGCGGCGCGTCGCTGCTTGGCATGCGCCGATGATCAATGAGACACGCTGGCTGACGCAACGGAATTGTCCCGCGCATCCGTGTT
>DATLMT010000322.1:0-4022 GCA_035537135.1 Burkholderiaceae bacterium
GGAACCGTCCGACCGTAAACAACAGGGCGGTGACCGCAGCGCCAAGCAGAACGTCGTGCCAGCGAATTTTCACGCGCGGCATGAACTTGTAAATCATTGCGAACGCCACCGTGGTGACGGCGAAGCCGACCAGGAGATTGACGGTCTGCGCCAGCACTTCCCAGCTGCCGAACGCGCCGCTCCACCATTTTCCGAGGGCAGCAGTGGCTGCGCTTAGCACGAGCGACACGACCAGCAGGAACGCAATGCCCAGGATCATGCCGAACGACAGCAGGCGCGCGCGTATCAGTCCCCACAGTCCGCTCGTTTTATCGCGCTCAGGCGCGCGCCAGATGCGATCGAGCGCGTCCTGCAGTTCCCCGAACACCGTCGTTGCGCCGATGATCAGCAGAACGACGCCGATCACCGTGGCCGTGGCTCCTTCGGTCGGCTTGCTGACGCTCGTCAGGATGTCTTCGATTGCCTTGGCTGCATCGGTGCCCATCAGCCCGCGCAGCTGGCCGAAGATTTCGCCGCGCGCGGCCTCGGCACCGAAGATCAAGCCGGCCACTGAAATGACGATCAGCAGCACTGGCGCGAGCGAGAAAACGGTGTAGTACGAGAGTGCGGCGCCCATGCTGGGCGCGTAGTCGTCGATCCAGGCGGTAGCGGCGCTTTTGATCAGCGGCCACCACTTGTTGATAAATCTGTTTATCACGCCGTCCTCTCTGGCGCCGCCGTCTCTTTGTCGCGGCTATTAGCGACTATTAGATTACGCGCGACTTGCCGCCTGCGTTGCCACAAGCGGCAAATATAGAGCGCGCGCCCTGCGCCGAAAACCTAAGCGTCTTCTGGTGACGGGCGCGACGAGGCATAGCGCGATGTCGGCGTCTTCGCCTTTAACTCGTCGCCTGCGCTGTCGGCGGCTTTCGCGACCTTGGGCGCAGCCTGTTGACCCTGCTGATACCAATTTCTAACGATCTCAGCCGCCGTTTCACGTCCACCGAGGCCGAATGCGAGGCCAAGTGCAAGAGCAAGCGCACCGATGAAGCCCATGAACAGCGTGTTGACGAGTGTGGCCGCGATGCCGATCTGATTGACCGCGATGACGATGGCAAACGCCCACACGGCAACACTGGCGATTTTGGCCAGTCGCTCAGGATTATCAAAGCCGGCTTCGCTGGTGGCGCCGCGCACCAGGCTGGATGCCGCTTTTGCGACCAGCCCCCCAATGATCAACACAACCATCGCGACCACCAGATTGGGGAGCCACAACAGCAGCTGCCGCAGAACGTCGGACACAGCGGGTAGCCCCAAGGCGTCGAAGGCAACGACCAGGACGATCAACCGGACGAACCACTTGCAGATTTCCGCTAAAAAATCTGACGCGTCGCCCTTTACACCCATCTTCCTGACGAAGTCGGTAAAGCCGGCACGCGTCGCCAGCGAGTTGAATTGCACGGCGTGCAACAGCGCCGAGATCAACTTTCCGATCAGCGATGCGACGAACCAGCCGATCAGCAGAATCAGCAGGAAGCCAATAACGCGCGGAATGGCGCTGAAAAACATCACCATCGCTCCGGTGAGCGACGTCATCATCGCTGAGCCCCAATCATCGATACTTGAAATCGGCATCTTGTTCCTTAGGTTGATCTGGTTAGTGCGCGCAGCCCGTTTGCAAGCGGTATGCCCGTTCAACTAAATTGAGGAGCAGTGCTTGCTAGCGACACTGGCCGATGCAATAAGATTTGAAGCATGGCGACTTTCAGCACGATCTCGGACGTCGAGGCGTGGGCGAGGGAACACGGTGGGCTCGACGCCGTTAACGTAGCGCTTGCTCACGGTGCGTTTGGGCAGGATGCGCAATCGATTCGCACAGCCATTCGCTATGTCGAGCGAGAAGAACTCAAGATTGCGGAAAAGCTGGGCATCGAGGACCGCCGTGGCCGTGCCACCACCTCAGCCGAGCAATTCGCACACGCAGCGCAGCGCAGTGCTCGCGAGGCCTTGCTCAGTCGCTGGATAGCGGTCGTCGCCGCACTGGTCGCTATCGTCGCGGCGATATTCCCGATGCTTCGCTGAGCGCCAGGCGATCTAGTGCCCGCGCGACGATTCGAACCTTGGGACCCACGCTTGCTCCGTGACGCTTCCAGCTAATTCGTCAGGAAGCAATATGAAAGCGTTGTGTTGGCACGGCAAGCACGACATTCGTTACGACACCGTTCCGGATCCACACATTGAAGACCCGCGCGACGCCGTTATCAAGATGACTTCGTGCGCGATTTGCGGATCGGACCTGCATCTATTTAATGGTTTTGTCCCCGGCATGATGAGCGGCGACATCTTGGGCCACGAGTTCATGGGCGAAGTTGTCGAAGTCGGCTCGGCGAACAAAAAGCTAAAGATTGGCGACCGAGTGGTAGTGCCCTTTACGATCATCTGCGGCGAATGCGAGCAATGCCGTCGCGGTAACTTTTCAGTTTGCGAGCGCTCCAATCGCAACAAGAAGATCGGCGATACGATGTTCGGTCATACGACCGCCGGATTGTTTGGCTATACCCATCTGACGGGTGGTTACGCGGGCGGTCAGGCTGAGTACATTCGCGTGCCATACGCCGACGCCGGGCCCGTAAAGATTCCCGACGGATTGAGCGACGAGCAAGTGCTTTTTCTCGGGGACATTTTTCCGACCGGTTGGCAGGCCGCTGTTCAATGCGATATCCAGCCCACGGACACCGTCGCGATATGGGGAGCCGGCCCAGTCGGGCAGTTCGCAATTCGCAGTGCCCTCCTACTTGGCGCCGAGCAAATCGTTGCGATCGACAATCAGCCGGATCGTCTGAGCATGGCAGCCGCCGGTGGCGCAATCACTATCAATTTCGACGAAGAAAGCGTGCTCGATCGGCTTAATGATTTGACGCAGGGTAAAGGACCCGAGAAGTGCATCGACGCGGTCGGTATGGAAGCGCATTCGCTGCGCTCGTTCGACTCAGCGATGGATCGCGTCAAGCAAGCTGTGATGATTGAAACCGATCGGCCGCATGTTTTGCGCGAAATGATGTACGTGTGCCGCCCCGCCGGCGTGCTGTCGGTGCCGGGTGTCTACGCTGGCTTGGTCGACAACATTCCGTTCGGCGCGGCCATGAACAAGGGCCTTACCATTCGCATGGGCCAGACGCACGTGAACCGCTGGACCGATGATCTTCTGCGTCGCATCGAACAGGGGCAGATCGACCCCTCGTTCGTTATCACGCACACCGTCGACCTAGAGGACGGCCCCGAGATGTACAAGACGTTTCGAGCCAAGAAAGACGGCTGCATCAAGGTGGTGATGAAGCCGGGACAGAATGGACTTGAGACAGGCAACAAAATCCAACGGGTGATCCAATGAACAAACGAATCAGGCAGGCAAACAAACACGGGAACGGCCGCCCTATCAATGACGTCACCGCCCGCGGTCTGGGGTGGTTCAGCATCGGGCTTGGTGCCGCGGAAGTGTTGATGCCGCGCGTAATGGGACGCGCACTTGGCATGCCATATAGCAGCGGACTATTGTTTTTATATGGCCTGCGTGAAATTGCGACTGGCGTAGGTATTTTGAAGGCAAAGAATCCCACGCCCTGGCTGTGGGGTCGCGTCGCTGGCGACGCGATCGATCTGGCGACATTGGCCGCGTATAGCGGCGCGCGCAACAAGCTGGGACGCGGTTTGGGCATCGCGGCGGTGGCAGGCGTGGCAGCATTGGATTTCACGATCGCCAAAGGGGCGAGCGAACGCGATGAACGCCGCTCCCGCAATTGGGTGGATTACAGCGATCGCAGTGGGTTTGCGCGACCAGCAGAGGACATGCGCGGCGCGGCGTTACAGGAACCGGAGATGCCCCAAGCGTCGAGGAAAGCTGAGAAAAAAATCTTAGTCGTTCAGGCCTAGCACCGACTACCGAATTCTTCGAGCGTGCCGACATGCAGGACACTAAAGTAGGGCAGCACCGCAAGATGGCCGAGCCGAAAAGTATCAAGTGCAGGCAGTCGGGGCGGCGCATG
>DATLMT010000323.1:0-2758 GCA_035537135.1 Burkholderiaceae bacterium
TGTATCAAACGCGTGTAGTTACACAAATTTATGAAGGGCTGGTCAATCGCGATCAGAACTTCAAGCTTGAACCGTCGCTCGCGACCGTATGGCAGACAACGAGCCCCACCAGCTGGCGCTTCGTGCTGCGGCCCAACGTCCGCTTTCATGACGGAGCGCCGTTTACCGCCGACGATGCGGTGTTTTCAATCGAGCGCGCGCTTGCCAGGACGTCGCAGCGCGCCAGCCAGCTGCGCGGTATCACTACCGTGCGCAAGGTCGACGCGTTGACGATTGAGATCCTGTTGTCGGCGCCGGACGCAGTGTTGCCGGAAAAACTTTGGCTGATCGCGATGATGAGCAAGCCGTGGGCTGAGAAGCACGGCGTGGTGTTGCCGCAGGACTACAACGGCAAACAGGAAACGTATGCGGTGCGCAATGCAAACGGCACCGGTCCGTTCGTGTTGAAGACGTACGAGCAAGATCGCCGGATCGTCCTGACCGCCAATCCAACCTGGTGGGGTAAAGATGGGAAGGGCTCGGGTAACTTGACCGAAGCCATGTACACGGTGATTCAGGCGGACGCCACCCGTCTGGCCGCGCTGGCCTCCGGTGAAGTGGACTTTGTGATTGATCCTCCCTTTCAGGATGTCGCGCGGCTGAAGAAAGACAAGGCCGTTAAGACTGTGGAGACGACCGACATAGGAACGCAGTATCTGGGGTTCGATCAGGCACGTGGCGAGCTGCCGTCCTCAGATCTGAAAGGCCGCAATCCTTTCAAGGACGTTCGTGTGCGCCGCGCCGTTTATCACGCAATAGACATTGACACGATCATCGCAAAAGTTCTACGTGGACAGGCGACGCCCACCGGCTCGCACGTCTCGCACCTGGTCGACGGCCACGTGCCAGAACTCGACCGGCGGCTTCGGTACGACCCCGCTGCAGCGCGTGCGCTGCTGAAGGAAGCCGGCTATGCCGATGGCTTTGACGTAACGCTCGATTGCGTCAACGTAACGTATCGTGCTGCGGTGTGCCAGGCGATCACTGCGATGCTTGCGCAGGTGGGACTTCGCGTTTCTTTTCAGCCGTCGCCGAGTTCGCTGTTTTTTCCGAAGCTGACGCAAGCGACCACGAGCTTCTTCGAATTCGGCTGGACGCCCGGCGTCGATCCGTGGGCGATGCTAAACAACGTTATCCGTACCTGGGACGCGTCGGGCAGCGGTACGTTCAACGGCGGTCGCTACTCGAATTCGAAGCTCGATGCACTGATCGATGCTATTCGCGTTGAGCCAGACATCGGCAAGCGTCGTGCGCTCACCGGTGACGCGCTGCGGTTGATGAATACGGAGCTGCCGCTGCTGCCGTTATACCGACGCAGGTTGACCTGGGTGATGCGACCGAACATCGACGTCGTGCAATGGCCGAACGATGTGCTCGAACTGCGCTGGGTCGCGATCAAATAAGGATGCAAGCGCTATGACGATTGCAAGGTTTTCCTTTCCGACCGATATTCATTTCGGAGCGGGTGCGAGCAAAAAGGTCGGCTCTCATCTGCGCGAACAAGGCTTCGAGCGACCACTCGTTGTCACCGACAAAGGCCTTGCGCAGTTGCCGGTGTTAAAGAATTTCGTCGCTGATCTTGCGTCCAGTCTGGCGACGGAGCTGTTCGCGGGCGTGCAGGGCAATCCCAGCGCCTCTCAGGTGATGCAGGGGCGCGCTGCCTTTCAGGCACACGGCGCCGATTGCGTGGTCGGTATCGGCGGCGGCGCTGCGCTCGACGTCGCAAAAGTCGTGGCGCTGATGGCGGTGCATGACGGGGACGTTATCGAATACGCTTGGGACCATCCTAAGGTGAGATCGGTAACAAATCCTTTGCCGTACATCGTCGCGGTGCCTACCACCAGCGGCACCGGGTCCGAGGTCGGGCGCTCGAGCGTCGTCAGCGACGACAAAACTCACATCAAGCAAGTGATCTTCTCGCCGAAACTGCTGGCAAAGGCGGTGTTCGCCGATCCTGAATTAACGCTCGAACTGCCGCCCCACGTAACGGCGGCCACCGGAATGGACGCGTTGACGCACAACATCGAATCGTACTTGTCACCCGCGTTCCATCCGCTGTGCGACGGTATTGCACTGGAAGGCGTTCGCATCGCCGCGCGCGCGTTGCGCACGGCTGTCAAAGACGGTGGCAATCTTGCCGCGCGCGCCGACATGATGATGGCATCGATGATGGGCGCGATCGCATTTCAGAAAGACCTGGGCGCAACGCACTCATGCGCTCATGCGCTCGGGGCAGTGTGCGATCTGCATCACGGGCTGGCCAACGCACTGATGCTAGAGCCGGTGATGCGTTTCAATCTCGAAACTGCGCGTGCCAAGTTTGCCGAGCTCGCGCACGTTGTCGGTGCTGAAGGCGCTGAAGACTTCGTGCCATGGCTGATGCGACTGAAGCGCGAGATCGGTATCGCGCCATCGCTGTCGGCCGTGGGCGTAAAGTCAACACAGATAACGGCGCTGGTCGACATTGCCGAGAAAGACATCTGCCATCAGACCAATCCACGCCCCTGCACGCGCGACGATTTCACGCGGTTCTTCGAACAGGCGATGTAATGCCGGATGTAAGAATACAAAAACGTACGCGTCAGCGGATCGGCATTTCGGTGTGCTTTTTTCACGCCGATCCGAAGCGCCCCATTTTCACCGGCAAGACGCTGCAGTACGTCGAGCAGTCAATCGTGCACTGGGTGCAATCGGCCGGTGCCCTGGCGCTTGTCATTCC
>DATLMT010000324.1:0-2419 GCA_035537135.1 Burkholderiaceae bacterium
AGGCGCATCGAGCCAACATCATGGACAAGATGAACGCGAATACCGTGGCCGATTTGATGCGCACCGTCTTGACCGGAGGCGCGCTGCGCCAGTAGCTCTCGCGCCGCGGTCATAGCTCTCGTAAACTCGCGGGCTGCTTAACCCGAAATTAATCGTGTGACCGCACGCATCATCGATGGCAAGGCGTTGGCGGCCGAAGTACGTGCCGCGCTGATGCCTAGGGTTGCGCGGCTGACAGCCGCCGGTCACCGGCCCGGACTTGCCGTCATTCTGGTTGGTGACGATCCAGCTTCGGCCGTCTACGTGCGCAACAAAGGCGTAGCGTGCGAGCAAGTCGGCATTCGCTCAACGATCGACCGGCTTCCAGCGAACACCACTGAGATCGCGCTGCTGGCGCGCATCGGCCAGCTGAACGCCGATCCCGAAGTGAATGGAATCTTGGTGCAGACACCGTTGCCGAGGCACCTTGATGCAGCCAAGGTGGTCGACTCGATTGCTTTTGAAAAGGACGTCGACGGCCTGCATGCCACCAATGCCGGTTTGACGCTAATGGGAGCGCCGTACTTTCGCTCTTGTACTCCGTACGGTGTGATGAAGATGCTGCAATCGATTAATGCGCCTATCGCAGGCTATGACGCGGTCGTACTCGGTCGCTCGAACATGGTCGGCAAGCCGATGGCGATGCTGCTGCTGGCGGCTAACGCGACCGTGACGATTGCGCATAGCAAGACGCGCGATCTTGCTTCGCACACGCGGAAGTCCGACATCCTGATCGCTGCGGTGGGCAGACGCAATCTGGTGACCGCAGACATGGTCAAGCCGGGTGCCATAGTGATCGATGTCGGCACCAACAGAACACCTGATGGCAAGCTTGCCGGCGATGTCGACTTTGACAACGTCAAGCGAGTCGCCGGATGGATTTCACCGGTGCCTGGCGGTGTCGGACCTATGACGATTGCGATGCTTCTGACCAACACGGTTGAGGCGGCTGAACGCCGGGCCGAAATTGAAACTTAGTGACAAACGATGGATGACATTCAAAAAAAACCAAACGTACAACCCGCCGCCAATCCGCTTCTCGACTTCGACGGACTGCCGCGCTTTGATCAGGTCCAGCCGGACAATGTGACACCGGCGATCGACACGCTACTCGCGCAGGCCCGCGAAGTCGTGGCTCGCGTTTCGGCAGGCGAGTCGCAGCCCACGTGGGACTCCGTCGTAGAGCCGTTAAACGAAGTCACCGACCGGCTCGCGCGATCTTGGGGTGTGGTGTCGCATATGAATTCCGTGGTCGACACGCCTGAGCTGCGCGAGCAATACAACGAAAACTTGCCGAAGCTCACGGAATTCTGGACCGCGCTGTCGCACAACGAAGCGTTGTACGGAAAGTTCAAAGCACTGGCCGCTGCGCCGGATTTCGCGCGTTGGCCAGAAGTCCGGCGCAAGGTATTGGAAAACGAGCTGCGTGATTTCCGACTTGGCGGCGCCGAGTTGCCGGCCGACCAAAAGGAGCGGTTCAAGCAGGTTCGGGAGCGTGAGTCACGCGTGTCGACCCGCTTTGCCGAAAACGTGCTGGACGCCACCAACGCCTTTGCCCTGTATATCGATGACACCACTGCACTGGAAGGGGTGCCGCCAGATGCAATGCAGATGCTCGCCGAAGCCGCGCGCGCCGAGGGCAAAGAGGGTTACAAGATCTCGCTGCAGTATCCGAGCTAGTCCGCGGTGGTTGACTACGCGCACGACCGTGGGCTGCGGCAGCAGATGTACCGCGCATACTCAACCCGCGCATCGGAGTTCGGCAACCCCGAGTGGAACAACGGCCCACTGATGGTCGAGTCGTTGCAGCTACGGCGGGAGCACGCGCAGCTGCTCGGATACAAAAGTTTTGCCGAACTATCGCTGGTGGCCAAAATGGCAGAGAGCCCGGCGCATGTGCTCGAGTTTCTGCGCGATCTGGCACGGCGTGCAAAGCCTTATGCGGAGCGCGACATTGCTGAGTTGCGAGAGTTCGCGCTGAGCAAACTCGACATCGGCTACCTGCAGCCATGGGATGTCTCCTATGCTAGCGAGAAGCTGCGCGAGCAGCGCTACTCGTATTCCGAACAGGAGCTAAAGCAGTATTTCACCGAGCCGCGCGTGCTGGCGGGTTTGTTCAAGGTGATCGAGACCCTGTTTTCGGTGGCGATTCACGAAGAGAGCGCACCGGTATGGCACCCGGATGTGCGCTTTTATCAAATCGACAACTTGCGCGGGCAGCTGGTGGGGCAGTTCTATCTGGATCTGTATGCGCGCGATCACAAGCAGGGCGGCGCGTGGCAGGACGACGCGCGGACCCGGCGCGGACGGCGCCTGACACTGCCGACGCCGGTGTCATATCTGACATGCAATTTTTCGAGGCCTGTTGGCGGCAAGCCCG
>DATLMT010000325.1:0-4100 GCA_035537135.1 Burkholderiaceae bacterium
TCCGACGGGAGTGTTCGGTTCTTTTTGATTACGCCGCGACAAGCTGGCTGGCTGGTAGCTCCATCTCACCCAGCCGAACAATTCGATCCACCGCCCCAACGGTCTCCGGGCGGTGGCTGACGATCACCAGCCCAATCCCCGTTTTTCGCAAGCCATCGGTGATCGCTCGCTCCTTTGCTAAGTCGAGCTGATCGAACGTCTCATCCAGGAACAGGATCTGCGGCCGGCGGTAAAGCGCACGAGCCAGTAGCACGCGGCTGCGCTGGCCGCCCGATAGCGCCATGCCCAAGCTGCCGACGATCGTGTTGAACTGCATCGGCATCGCGTCGATCTCCTGATCCACCATCGCCAACCGGGCGCAGTCTTGCACTCTCTGGACGTCGTGCTGAGGATCGAAGAAGCTGATGTTGTCTTCGATCGTGCCCACGAACAGGTGATCATCCTGCATCACGACGCCGATTCGGCTTCGGTAGGCCGCCTTGTCCCAGTCGCGCACGTCGCGGCCGGCTGCTGTCAGTAAGCCTTCGGTCCGGTCGAGCAAGCCGGCCAGCACTTTGACCAGTGTGGTCTTACCAGCCCCGCTTGGACCGACGATTGCCACCATTTCCCCGGGCTTGGCAGCGAAGTCGACGCCTCGGAACACAAAGCCTTCGATGCCGTAGGCGAAGCCGATGTCGCGGGCGTGCAACACGAAGGGCGCCGACGGCGCATCCGCCCGTGCCACCGCCGGCAGCTCAGAAACTCCTTCGGGCTGTGCCAAGGCGATATCCGCCACCCGGTCGGCGTGCAGATCGAGCATCCGGAACTCGATCGTCTTGTCGACTAGGTTGTTGACACGAGTGATAAAAAGCAGTTTGAACAGCAGGAACGCGAACAGCATGCCAACCGAAAGTTGGTTGTCGAGCACGGCGTAGGCGCCGAGCCAGATCACCAAGACGTTCTCGATGCCAAACACCAGCACATTGCCGGCGCGCTGCAAAAGCGCCAAGTTCTGCACCCGTACGTCCGCGTTGGTCTGATCGACCACGTGATTCAAATAAGCGGAGCGGCGCTCTGACTCGCGTAGGTTTAGCTTGATGGCCATCATTCCGCGCAGGGTTTCGATGAAGTGAGTGGCCGCTTTCGCCTCATGAACAATGCGCTCGTCAGTCGCACGCCGCTGCGGCCCATACATCGTCCAGCGCAGCAAGCCGTAGCAAACCGCTGCGACCACCACAATTGAGGTCAGCGTTAGGCTGTACCAAAGCATCACCGCGAGCGTGACCAAGACCATCACGCCATCCATCACCGTCTCAAGAAACGTCAACGTCAGCGTGCGCTGAATCGCATCGACGGAGCGAAACCGCGACACGATGTCGCCAATGTGACGCTTTTCAAACCAAGCAAGCGGCAGCCGCAGCAGCCGCGCAAACAGCGTGTCGAGCAGCTGCAGATTGAGCCGCGTGCTGATGTAGACGCCGAGCCACGCGCGCAGTCCGGTGACGATGGCGATCATGAGTGCCAGCAGCGCGAAGCCAATACCCAGCACCGCCAACAGATCGCGGTCACGTCCAACGACCACTCGATCGACCACCAGTTGGAGGAAAAAAGGCGTCGCGATCGCCAACACCTCAAGTACCAGCGAAAGCAGCAGTACCTGCGTAATCGCGCCCTTCAGCCCGGTGGCAGTGCGCACCAATTGCCACGCGCTGATCTGTTCGCGCTCGTCGCGTTTCTTGAAGCCGGCCGCTGGTGTCATCTCCATCGCGACGCCGGTGTAGTGGTCCGACGCCTCGGCGAGCTTCAGCACGCGTCGACCGCGCGCCGGGTCGTTGACCGTGATCGTGTCGCCGTTCACGCCGGTCAGCACGACGAAGTGATTCATGTCCCAGTGCAAGATCGCGGGCAGCTTCAGCTGCGACAGCGACTCGAGCGCCACCTTGACGCCGCGCGCCGCCATTCCCATCACCTCGGCGATCGAGCTGATGTGCTTCAGCGTCACGCCCTTCATCGACGGCGCGAGCCGCATACGCATCCCGCCGAGGTCGGTACGAAAACCGTGATAGCTCGCGATCATCGCGACGCACGCAATGCCACACTCGGGCGCTTCGCTCTGAAGGATCATCGGCACCCGCCGCATTAGCCGAGCCTCTCCTTCAGCGACAAGATCGGCTCAAACACCCACTCCCACACCTTGCGCTTTTCCTGCAGGATGTCGGCGTTGACCGACATGCCGGGCCGCAACGCCAGCGATTGCGTGCCAGCGGCGACGCTTTGCGAATCAAGCCTCACGTCGACGCGATACACCGGCTCGCGCACGGTCATCGGACCGACCTTCTCGCCGGGTGACCACACCGTGCTGCTCACCCGCTCGACCGTGCCGCGATATTGCCCAAAACGCTGGAATGGGAACGCGTCGTAGCGCAACACAACGGCCTGCCCTGGCTGAACGAATCCGATTGCGCGGGTGGGCACCAGCAACTGCGCGTGCAGCCCGCCGCCTTTCGGCACCACCATCGCCAGCGGCGCTTCATCGGCGACCGCCTCGCCGCTGTTGGCTGCAATGTTGGTAAACACACCGGCGATCGGTGCACGAATGACGTTCTCGCGCTTGGCCGCTTCCTGCACGCTGCCCTGCTGCAGCTCGCTCATCTGGCGCTTAACCTGGTCGATTTGCGAGCTGACTTTGGTTCCGATCAGCGGCAGCTCGGCGCGTGTCGAAGACAGCTCACGCTCGATAGTCGCGCGCTGGCGCTTGAATCCTTCGAGCTTGACCTGTTGATCGAGCACATTGTTGCGAAATTCGATCAGCTTGCTCTCGGAATAAAACTTATCCTTAAACAGATCTTCGGCGCGCTGATACTCGTTGCGCGATGACGCCAGCCGCGTTTGCTGCGCTCTGATCTCGATGTCGGATTGAGCGAGCTCGCGCTGCAAATCGTCAATCTTCCGGCGCAAAATTTCGGCTTGCTGTGCGCCCAGCAATCGCACCTGCTGCTGCTCGCGCTCGAGGCCGCTGATGCGATCGCTGATCTCGCGCTGCACCAGCTCGCCGGAGGTAACGCCCGATGCAGTAACACGCTCGAACGACAATCGAATCAGCGGTTGTCCAACGGCGACATCCTCGCCCTCTTTCGCCAAGATCTCGGTGATGGTTCCTGCCTGCGGCGCAAGCAATCGCGCGGCACCGGAGTCGAGCGCAAGGAATCCATCGACACGCTCGCGGCGCGCGTATTCGCCCCAGATGGAAAACGCGACCAAGCCCAACGCGAAACCGGCAGCGAGCAGCGTGTAGCACCACATCGGCACCGTACGTGCGAGCGAGACTTCGCCCAGCAGCTTCTCGCGCTGCGCGTCGATTGCCTGCTGCCGGAACAGCTTGGTCGCCATTGCGACCGCGATTATGGCGGCGGACTCAGCTCGTGCAAACTTCTCGCAACGATCAGCCGTCGCGTACTTCCGCACGCTTAGCGCGGAAAATACATCTTGCTCTTGTCAAGCTCGTAGCTCCACGGCAGATTGGCGTTCTTCCAGCCGTTGACGTTGCGGCGGCCCTTGTCAGATAGCTCGCCCTCAAAGCCGTACACAACGGTGTAGACGCGCGTATACCCCGAGTCGGCGAGCAAATTAGCCGCGCGCGAGCTGCGCTCGCCGGCGCGGCAGATCAGCACGACCGGGTCACTCTTGTTCAGCCCTTTGGCCTGCAGGCGCCGTGCCACTTCGGGTACGAAGTCGCTGAACGGTTCGAGCTTGTAGAAGCCCCGCGTTTCGTCCCAGTCGGTCATGAACTCCTGAAACTCGACGTATGGGACGAGTGCATCCACTGGCGTCGCCATTCCCATGAACTGCGCTTCGGCGCGCGTGCGCACATCGATAAACAGTACTTTGCCCTTCTGGGCGCGCACGAATTGATGTGCCTGCGCAGGCAACAGATACAACCCCTGCTGCGTGCGCATTTCCTCGGGCACCTTCGACGCGTCAAGTTTCTGCGCGGCGGCACCGCATGAAACGGTGGCTAAAAGCGCAAACAGCGCACCTGCGATCGGCGACGTGGATTTCATCGTTGCACTTGGAACGGTCGGTCGATCATAGACACGCCGTCGCGGCGTCGCCGCGCGAAC
>DATLMT010000326.1:0-2106 GCA_035537135.1 Burkholderiaceae bacterium
CCCGAACACTTCGTTACCGAGGATGCACGTGTCTTGTGCAGCGGCGGCGTGTACGGCTCGATCGACCTCAGTCTCTATCTCGTCGAAAAGTTCTGTGGTCGTGAAATTGCGCTTAAGTGCGCAAAAGCGCTGCTCGTCAGCATGCCACGCAGCGGACAGTCTGGCTATTCGGTGCTCCCGCTGTCACGGCCGCACCTCGACGCCAAGATCAAACAAGCAGAAGAGTATCTACAGAAACATTTCCGGCGCGACGTATCCATCGAAAACCTGGCTGACCGCGCCGGCATGGGGCCGCGTAACTTCATCCGACGCTTCAAGGCTGCCACGGGCCATTTGCCTCTTGCTTACACACAAAAGTTGCGCGTGTCGGCCGCGAAGGAATTGCTAGAGGAAGGCGCGGCATCAATCCAGGTCGTGTCCTCAAAGACCGGTTATGAAGACCTCGCGTTCTTCAGGAGCGTGTTCAAACGGCATACGGGCATGACGCCCGCTGAATATCGCAGCCGTTTCGCGCGAATGAGTATGGATCGCGGTGAGCTCGCGACGCGAAGAGCGACGACGTAAGCCTAGAGGCCGACACGCACTATCACTCTCGCGACTTTTTGCGATCAGCGGGCAACGCTTGCAGACGTGCCTGCTGCTGAACCCATTCCGCAAAGACTTTCACTTCTTCACGTGGAGGCCGCGGCAGCACGAGCCAGTAAGCACGGTGCGCGGGTGCCGCGTAACGTTTGTCCTTCAAAGGCAGCACCAGTCTTCGGTCAGCGAGTAATGGATCGATGATGGGAAAGCGACCCAGCGCAACGCCCTGCCCTCCGATCGCCGCTTGCATGATCTGATCGTAGTGACTAAAGGTCAGGCCGCGATTCGTGCGCGGAAGCTCGAGCTTCATTGTCTCGCACCATACTTTCCACGACAGCCAGATCGTGGTGCTGTGCGGATCGTCGATATCCAACAACGGCAACTGCAGCAGATCTTCCGGCGTGCGAACTTTCTTGCCCTTCAGCAATGCCGGGCTCGCGACCGGCGCAACGTGTTCGCCGAACAAAAAAATCGCATTCGCACCGGCGGCGTCTTGCGGGCAATAGCGTATTGCCGCATCGATTGCCTCCCGTTGCAGGTCGCGAACGATGTTGTCGGCCACCACATGGACCGCGATGTCACCGTGCTCGGCCTGAAACTGCGGAAGACGCGGCACCAGCCACAGCGATGCAAACGACACCGTCGTGGTGACGCGCACCACTGGCGACGTCTTTACGCGCACTGCATTGGTCGCATCACGCAGCAGTGCTAACGCTTCGGACACTTTGCGGTAATACAGCTCGCCTGCTTCGGTTAATGCAAGCGCACGCGTACGGCGCTCGAACAGCTTGACGTCGAGCTGCTCTTCGAGCTGCTGCACTTGCCGGCTGATTGCCGACTGTGTCACAAACAGTTCCGCAGCGGCAGACGTGAACGAAAGCAGTCGGGCAGCAGCCTCGAAGCCGCGTAATAGATCGAGCGACGCAGGCAGATCGCGTCTATGCATTCCCGCTGCTCATGCATGGCATTTCGAAATTTTGTTTGTCCAGAAGTGTGCGATGCGAGACAGTTCGTCGCACATCACAACGAGGTCAACGTTATGAACCCGAACACTTTAGCCCACGACGACACAAGCTCGCTGTTTACCGTCGATGCTAATCCTGTGCGGCTGCGCCTTCCCATCGGCGGGGCCATCTTCATTTTTAGTGGCGAAGTGTGGATTACGCAGGAAGGCCTGCAAGACGACATGGTTCTGGGACCTGGCGAACGATTCGATGTAAAGAGCTGCGAGCTGATTTTGGTGAGCGGACTACGAGGTCACGCTCGTATCTACGCTGCAAGCGCGATCGACATTAACGCATGCGTGGATTCCGATTTGTTTGCGCTCCTGCGTCTTCGCGCGAGACGTTTGCGCGCTGAATATGTAGATCGTGTCGCGCACTCAACATCGGAATTGATGTTATCGGCTTTAGCGGATTCATTGGTGTATGTCCGCCGCGCCATCCACGCCATCAAGGAGCGCCGAAACAACCGCCTTGAAGCCCTTTGGCATCGGGTGTCCGCCATGTGAAGCGCTCGGCGATT
>DATLMT010000327.1:0-6175 GCA_035537135.1 Burkholderiaceae bacterium
AACGTCGGCGGCGCGACTCCGGCAAAGGTCGACAAGTCGACGATGGGCCATCCGGCAAAGTACACGTTCTGCATGGCCGAGGACGAAACGTCGATCGACTGGCCATCATTGCGCGCCGAGCGCGGCTACAGCGGCGACATCAGCACCGTCACCGTGATCGGTGCCGAAGGTCCCCACAACATCAATGACCACGAAAGCACGACTGCCGAGGGCTTGATCATGATGATCGCCGGGACGATGGCGCAGCCGGGACAGAACAACGTCTACTACGCGGCCGAGCCGCTGATGATCGTTTCACCCGAACATGCCGCGACGATTGCGGCCGACGGCTACTCGAAGGATGCGCTGAAACAGGCGTTGTACGAACGCGCTCGCATTCCGCTGTCAAAGTTCTCGCGCGAAAACATCGAGCGGCGCATGTATCGCAAGTTTCCGCAGCGCTATCAGGGCAAGGGAGAGGATGTCCGCGTCACCGTCGCACAGAGCTGGCAAGACATCATGATCTGCGTCGCCGGTGGTCCCGGCAAACATTCGATGTACGTACCTACATTCGGCGGGACGCGTTCGGTAACGGTGCCGATCACTCATGCCGACGGGCGACCTTACGTTCCCGCCGACATCGGATGAAGGTGCTACTCCGGCTTGACGCCCGCTGCCTTCACCACGTCGCCCCAGCGCTGCAACTCAGTTTTGATCAGCGCCGCGAACTGCTCCGGGGACGACGACACCGGATCGATCCCGTTTGCCTTGAACTTTTCGATCAGCTCCGGTGAGTTGAGCGCCTTGACGGTCTCCGCATTCAGCTTCGCGACAATGTCGCGCGGAGTCCCCGCCGGCGCTAGCAGCCCATGCCATGTCGTCGCCTCAAAAGTCGGAAGGCCGGTTTCCGCCAGCGTCGGAATATCGGGCGCCACCGCAGAGCGCTTCGCGGT
The DNA here is from genome assembly GCA_035537135.1 of Burkholderiaceae bacterium. GTDB lineage: Bacteria > Pseudomonadota > Gammaproteobacteria > Burkholderiales > Burkholderiaceae_F > JACCZX01. The sequence goes on from DATLMT010000327.1 coordinate 933, forward strand.
CGTGACGCCGAGCGCGTTCAGCTTGCCCGCGCGAATATGCGGCAGCGCTGATGAAATCTGATCGAACATCACCGACACGCGGCCGGCAAGCAGATCGACCATGGCCGGCCCATTGCCCTTGTACGGAATGTGCGTCATGTCGATGCCGGCAAGCGAGTTCAGCATCACGCCGGAGATATGACTTTGCGTTCCGTTGCCACCGGAGCCGAAGTTGACCTTGCCCGGATTCGCTTTCGCATAGGCAATAAATTCGCGCACGTCCTTGGCCGGGACTGACGGATTGACCGCCATCACAATCGGGATCGATGTCAGCTGCGAGATCGGTGCGAAGTCTTTCACCGAATCAAACGGCATCTTCGCGTACACGAACGGGTTGATCGCCATCGTTCCGATCGGTCCTATGAACAGCGTGTAACCGTCGGGCGGCGACTTGGCGACGATTTCGCCGCCAATGTTGCCGCCGGCGCCGCCGCGGTTATCGACGACGAACTGCTGGCCCGTCTGCTTGCTCAGTTGTTCGGCAACCAGACGCGCCACCAAGTCAGTAGCGCCACCCGGAGGCACGCCGACCACCACTCGCACCGGTTTGTTCGGATACGTGCCCGCTTGTGCAAACGCTGCGTAGGGAAAGGCCGCACCGCATGCGAGCAAAGCGACAAGCATGCGACGGGTAACAGCGCTCAACATCGACGTCTCCTAAGGATTATTAGATTGCAGGCCGCTGAAGAATAGCGCGGGCCTCTCGCAAGCCGAGCTCACGCTGCGCAGTTAACGCATCACGTCAGGATTCAGCACCCTAATGGGTTTCCCTGAGATATAAGCTTCGATGTCTTCGATGATGTCTCTGTAGTAGTACCGGAACACATCGTCGACGACATAACCCAGATGCGGCGTCAGAACAGCGTTTGGCATTTTGCGCAACGCGTGATTCGCTGCGAGTGGTTCCCGATCGAAGACGTCCAGGCCCGCCGTTATTTTTCGTGACTGAAGCGCATCCATTAACGCCGCCTGATCGACGAGACCGGCGCGCGCTGCATTGACCAAGATCGCCCCCTGCTTCATCGAAGACAGTTCTTCGCGTCCGACGATGCCACGCGTTCGGTCGGAGAGAACAAGGTTCAGACTAACGACGTCTGAAGTGGCGAAGAGCTCCGCTTTGCTGACCAGCCTGCAGCCGTGCAACGCCGCGGCTTCAGCGGTGAGATTCTGACTCCATGCGACAACGTCCATCCTGAAGCCTTGAGCCATGCGGGCGACTTCTTTTCCCAAATGGCCGAGGCCCAGTACTCCGAGGCGCTTGCCTGCGAGCGGTGTTCCCATCGGAACTTCTTCTTCCCATCGACCCGCCGCCATGTTGCCGAACGCCTGTGGGAGTGCGCGTGCGCAGGCGAGAATAAGGGCGAAGTTGAGCTCGGCCGCCGCCGTCGACGGATTTCCTGAAGTGTGCGAGATCAAGATACCGCGCTCAGTACATGCCGCGATGTCCAGGGTGTTGGTTCGCGTTCCAGTGAGGGCAATCATTCTCAAGTTAGGCAGGCGTGCGATCAGCGACGCTGGAAATGGCGTGCGCTCGCGCATCAGTGCGATGATCTGAAACGGTTCGAGTGCAAGGGCGACCGCGTCTTCATTCGGCCACGGATCATGAAAAGTCTTGATCGTCGCCTTCGTCGCCAGCGCGCTCCAGTCGGCAGACTTCAGCGCGACCTTTTGATAGTCGTCGAGGACCGCGATCGACGGTGACGCTGGAGGCGACTGCATCAGTTCGTGGCCTTCGCCCCAGACTCTTTTACCGCTTTGTCAAAGCGCGGAAGCTGGCGCTTGATGTTTTCGGCGTACGCCTCGGGCGTGGTGCTCATCGGCAGCGCGCCGATCGTACTGAAGCGCTGAATGGTGTCGGGGTGTTTGACTGCTTTCGCGACCTCGGCCGCTAATTTGTTGACGATGTGGGCAGGCGTACCTGCTGGGGCAAGCAATCCGATCTCTGCAGTGAAGTCATAGCCCGGAATGAATTCCGAAATGGACGGCACATCCGGTGCGGCGGGTGAACGGGTTGCCGAAGAAACGGCAAGCACCTTCACGTTGCCTGCGGTCACGTGCGGCCCGACGGCGGCGAATGCAGTCATCAACATGTCAACGTGGCCGGCCAAGAAAGCCGGAGTCGATGCGCCCGAGCCTTTGAAAGGCACGTGAAGAATATCCAGTCCTAGCGGACGCTTGAACGATTCCATCAGGATATGCGCGAGACTGCCGATACCGCCAGTGCCATAGCTGAGCTGTCCGGGCTTGGACTTCGCAAGCTTCACGAGCTCCGGCACGCTGTTCACCTGCAAGGAAGGTCGGACGACTATGAACAGTGGAATCGAGCCAATCAGGCTGATCGGTGCGAAGTCCTTGACGGGGTCGTACGGAATCTTCGCGAACAATGCAGGGTTGACGGCCAACTGCGCAACGTCCGGCACCAGCAGCGTATAGCCATCGGGGTCAGACTTCGCCACATGCTCTGCCGCGGCGATTCCGCCTGCACCTGCGCGATTCTCAACAACGAAAGGTTGACCGAGCGCTTCGCTAAGGCGTGTTCCGATCACCCGCGCAAACACGTCGGGCGAGCCGCCCGGTGCATACGGAACGATCAGGCGCACCGGCCTCACCGGATACTCCTGCGCCGTTGATGGCGCACACATCAGCACAGCGGCGAGCGCTATGACGGCGCTTCTAAGTTGTTTCCACACTTGTTTGTCTCCTCAACCTTGTAAGTAAGCCAGCCTGCAATCAGTCGCCGCGTCCGTACAAATCGCGCGCAAAATCCCGGATCGGAAGTCCGTGCTCCAGTTGTTGCATGTAGCTGCGCTCCTGCTCGGTCACTGCTTCTGCCATCTGCAGCACTTGATCGATCAGCCTCTGTGGAACGAAGCAGGCGCCGGTCTCGTCGGCGATCACGAGATCGCCGGGCCGCACCGGAATTCCCGCGATGTTTACTGTGCCATTGACTTCCACCGTGACGCAGCGCCACTTGCCGGTGATCGGACTGATGTCGCGCGACCACACGGGAAAGCCAATGCTGCGGGACTGCCCAACGTCGCGCACGCCACCGTCGACCACCGCGCCCGCAATCTGCTGACGCTTTGCGAGCGACGACATGATCCCGCCCATGTTGGAAACGTCGCGCACGCCTTGAATCACAAGTACATCACCGGCGTCTGCTTGGTTAATGCCCTCAATCTCCGTCATCCTGTTCTTCTTGGATGTTGCGCTGGCAAGAGCGTCGAGCTCCTGCGGCACATTGCGCACCGTGACCGCTGTCCCAACAATCCGAGCCGTGTTAATGGTGGGCCGCAGGATCGAAGTGCCAACGGCGCCTCGCACACCGAGTTTGTCCAGCACGTCCGAGATGGTTCCAGACAGATCCTCAAGCGCGAGAAACCGCTCAATGGTCTCGCGCGGAACACGTTTCGCGTTGGGCCTGATCAATTCGGCTGCCAAGGCGCCGGACGGCTCGCGGGTACTGACTGCTTGCATTGGTAACTCCGGGTAGCGCGCCGTTGCGCGAAGGGCTTTGACCATAGGGTATGTATATTGATATGTCCAATATGCCAAAGCTGTTGTATTGATTCGAATGTCGTATGAGAAGGCCTCGAGCCAGGCACATTGAGCTCCGCCATTTGCGCTACTTCGCTGCCGTAGCAGAAGAGCTGCATTTCGGTCGCGCGGCCGAGCGACTTCGAATGTCGCAACCGCCATTGAGCGAGCAGATACGAGGGCTCGAAGAAATGCTCGGTATCGCTCTTTTCGAACGCACTCGTCGCCAGGTCATGCTGACCTCAGCCGGCCGCACACTTCAAGCGGAGACAGTTAAGCTGCTGGCGCACGCGGAACGCGTCAATGAAGTGATGACGGACGTACGCAGTGGCCGGTCCGGTCAGCTGTTCCTGGGCTGCGTGCCGACCGGGTTGTTCAGTGCGCTGCCTGCGATCCTCGATTCGCTTCCGAATACGCTGGAAGTCAGGGTGACTGAGGCACACACCTCAGACATCATCGCGGCGGTGACTGACGGCAGCCTCGACGCCGGTTTGGTGTGGGAAGAGCGCGCTCCGCGGCAGCTTTCCATTCGCGCGCTTGAGCACATTAGTTTCATCGCAGCGCTGCATCATTCCCACCGCTTGGCCGCCCGCAAGCGCGTTTCTCTAGCAGAGCTCGTCGCCGATCCGGTGATCCTGCCACCGCGCGGCGTGACGCCGCACCAGTTTGACCGCATCAATGCCGCGTTTCGCAGTGAAGGACTCACCCCGCGATTGGGACAGGAAGCAAGCTCCGTCGCCGCGCAGCTTGGCTTTGTCGCCTGTGGTCTAGGCTACGCACTAGTGCCCGTGCATGCTCGGCAATTCGCGATACGAGGCATCGTGTTCATTCCGCTGCGCGCGCCGGTTGAATCCGTCCCGTTGTCTCTGATTTGGAATCAACGGCGAGAATCGATGCAAATGGCGGCTTTCTTAAAGCAAGTCGATGCCGTCTTTCCACAGCCGCAGCGTCGAGCGCGTGACCCACAGCCCAAGAAGCTCAGTCGGTGAACAACAACGGAGGTATGCAGTGACCGTCACAGTGGCCGTGATCGCGGCAGGAGAAATGGGATGTTCGATCGGCGAACGCTTGCGCCGTCGCGGTGCACGCGTGTTGACCTCGCTCGCAGGTCGCAGCGCAGCCACGGTCGAGCGCACGGCGCGTGCCGGATTGATCGATGCGGACGACGATGCGATCGCAGCGGCCGATTTCATTCTTTCGATCGTCCCGCCCAAAGATGCGATGGCCATCGCGCAGCGCTTCCGGGGCCCGCTGCAACGCAGCTCGAAGAAGGCCGTCTACATCGACTGCAATGCAGTCAGCGTCGAGACGGTGTCTGCGATCGAAAAGGTGGTCGCAGTCAGCGGTGCGCGCTTCGTTGACGGCTCGATCATCGGCGCGCCGGGCCGCATGGATCAAACGGGTCCCACATTGCATCTCGCTGGCGAGATGCCATCGGACGTGGCCACGTTGAGTGCGCTAGGACTGCGCGCTCGGTCGACCGGTGGACCCGTCGGCGCAGCGTCTGCTCTGAAGATGGCCTACGCAGGACTCAACAAGGGACTGACTGCGCTCGCCGCTGCGATGGCACTCGCCGCCACGCGCGCCGGCGCAGCGACTGGACTGCGCGAAGAGCTTGCGTACAGTCAACCGCAGCTACTCGCGCACATCGGCCGCACATTGCCGGA
>DATLMT010000328.1:0-2417 GCA_035537135.1 Burkholderiaceae bacterium
CAGCGGCAACGGACGCAACCAGATGGCGATTCTCGATCCCACACAGAATCAAATGGACGTGATCGCGGGCATTCCGGTCATGCGTGAAGTGCTGACGATCCTCGGACCGACGCCGGAGGTTGGCCCGCCAGGCGGCCTGGGTGCCGTGCGCGAGTGGTGCGTGAACACGACAGCCGTCGATCCGGCGACGAACTCGATCCTCGTCAACAGCGCCGACGGCCGCTTGTATCGCTGGCACTTGCCGAGCAACCAGTTGACGCAGAACGTGCGCTTCAACAACGGCTACCTTGAATCGTATACGCCGACAGCCATCGGGCCCGATGGCAAGGTGTACGCGATCAACAACGCGACATTGTTCGCAGTGGGCCAATAGTTTTTGTTTGAAGGGCCACGACCAAGCTCTTCAATCGAACGCGATCGAATAGACCAGATCGAGCGCGGTGGTCGTGCCTGCGCGACCAATCAAGGACAGCCGCCTGCTGATCTGATAGTTAAGCGCGACATACGTCGCAGCGCCCGAGATCGCCTGCTCGAACGTCAAATACAGGTCGTCATTTAATCGTTTGCCGATGGCGATGAAATCGCTCGCAGCCGTCGTGCCGGTTGCGCTGCGCAACGTGCCGGCGACAGTTTCGCGCGGCAGTATCGACGCGCTGTCCTGCCCGGGGCGCAGGCTGATCTCATCAATACCCAGCGATTGCATCAAGCCGGTGCTGGCGCTATCGACCTGGCCCGCAAACAGCGCGCTCGCAGCCGCGGATAACAGAGCGCGTTCCTGCCCGCCGTCGCCCGCTGCGCCGGGCGGCCTGCCGAGCACCAGCCAATTTAGTTTCTCAACATCAGTCATTGATGGGTCGGAGTACAGACGCACGATCGGGCGCGCTGCGGTGCCGCCGATCGACACGCCGACGTCGACCGGTAATCCGGTGCGTACCGCCAGCACATTCAGCGCCGGATTTTCGACGGGCCCCTGAAACGTGAGAATGCCGCGCTGGATTTGCAGTCGCTGGCCATATCCTTGGTACGTGCCGCCGCGCGTTCGGACATTACCTTCGGCGAGCAGCTGGCCGGGACGTCCCGAGATGTCCAGCGCGCCGTCGAGCCGCGCTTCGAGCCCGGCGCCTCGAATGTAAAAACGATCGCCGAGACTGCCGCGGATATCGAGCGTGACATCAACCGGCGTCGCATCCGATTTGCCCGGTTGTTGAGCGCGCACGACCACTACGTCGCTCGGCAATGTGCGTGCGCCGCGCAGCCGCGAGAAGTCGACGTACGCGCCGTCGACCTTCAGCTTTGCATACAGGTCCGCACGCTCGGGCGCGAGAGTAATTCCTCCTTCGCCGCTTACGACCATCCAGCGATCACGCCGTTGCAGGACCGGCAATCGATCGGCCTGAATGCCGACGCTGCCGGTCAACGTGCGCAGCGCAATGCGCGCGACCGCGCGCAAGCGTCCCGGCGTGCTGAAGTTCACCGACTCAGCAGCACGCTTGTCGTCGGGCGCTACGCGAGGCGTACCGCTAAAGACGAGCTCGTTGACCACCAGTACGCCGTCTTCAAGGTTGGCGTCCAGGGTGCCGTCTTCGAGCCGCAAGCCTTGCTCTACGTATGCGACACGCAGTCCGCTCGCGCGAATCGGACCCGACGCGGTCGGTTCCGCGGGCGTGCCTGAGACTGCAGTCTTGATGCTGCCCGAGCCTTCGACTTGCACGCTGTCGCCGATGAGCGGCCCAAGCCAACTTAGATCGGGCAGCACGGCGTCGACGTCGATGCGAAACGGGCGAGTGCGTGCGATCTGCACGCCGCCGCTGGTATCGACGTACGCATCGATCACTGCATCGAGCCGGCCCAGTGCTTTGCCGCGCACATACGCAGTTCCAGTCACTCGATTGTTCAGCACGCTGAGCGCCAGGCCAAGATCGCTGATGCCGACGGGATTCAGCGCATCGATGCCGCCGTAAATGTCGCCGCCGGTGCGCTCGACGATGACGACACCCGTCAGCGTGTCGGCCAGCTCGAGTTGCCAACGGCCGCGCAGCGTCAGCGGAGGACGGTCGCCGGTTCCCGTTCTCACGACTCGGCGCGCCGCGGTCGCGCGCGCATCGAGCACCTGTGGCTTGAGCCCTTCGAACGTGCCCGACGTGCGCCAGCGGCCGGCACTGAGCTGAACTTCCACCGCGGAAAATTGCGTGCCGCGAGCGTCGAAGCGCGCCGGCCCGAAAGCTACCGCGCCGGGCGCGATCGAGATCGGCGCAGGCTCCGAAAGCCGCAACTCCAGCGGCTTGCCGCTTTCGGCAGTGAGCAACGATCCGCGCCACGCGTAGATTCGATCTGCTCCCGCGCGCCAGCCGCCGCTTGCGACCAGACGGACCGGCTGCTTCGATAGTGTCGTGCCACTCAACTCCAGCTTGTGATCT
>DATLMT010000329.1:0-4423 GCA_035537135.1 Burkholderiaceae bacterium
AAAAAGATCCACGCGAGTAGAAAGATCGCTAGCCCCGGCGCGCCGATCGAAGCGTACGCAAACGGCGCTGCGCGCATCGGCCATCTGGTCGCGTACTGAACGACGAGCCACAGTGCAATCGCAGGCACCACTCCCCAGACACCATGAAACCAGCCGTCGCGGGCAATCGTGTCGATCCGCAGCGCCGCTTCGGCCGCAATCATCGCGGTCAATAGCCACAATCCGGCGACGTGCAAGGCCGATTGCACTTGAACCGGAGCGCGCAGCTGCGCACGCTCTTCCCACGCCAGCCGCGCATAGAAAAAAATCCATGCAAGAGGCCAGACGATCCAACCGTAGTGTCGGCTCGGCATCTGTGCAGCTTCAATCGCGATTACGACCGCCGCAGTAGCGACCACGATGTGAGCAACGAAGTGGACCCACGACAACTTCAGCGGCCAGGCCCACTTCAGTTTCTGCGCGAGCCACACGAGCATCGCCGCCGTCAGCGCCACGATTGCCAAAGCAATCTGCGCGGCGGCCCATTGGCTGTCGATTCGGGCCCAGGTTTCTGCGAACAGCGCAAACAACCAGACGAACACGCCCAGCGCGAGCAAAGCAGCGGCCGCGGTGCGCTGCTTCGCGCCGCCGGCGAGCGACAACAGCGCGGCACTGATCGCGGTCGCCGTTACCGCCAATCTGAGCAGCGTCGTGACGCTCAGCTGCGAAGCAACTTCGACGATCGCACCGGCGCGCGCTTCGGTTGTAAGCCACGCAAGCACAATGATCGCAACGCCAGCGGTCCACTCGGGCGACAGCGCTTCGTCATTGCGGCGCCGATTGGCGACCATCAATGCGAGCGACACCGCGCACCACGCGACCACATACCACGGGTAAGGCAGCGGCTGCCACACCAGCAGCACCACCCACGCCCAAGCGATCAGGCGCATCGCCCATGGTGCCGCTCCCGCGATCCACGCGCTGCTGCGCCCGCCGCCCGTGCGCTTCGCACCGCGCGCCAACACGACGGAGCTCGCGAACGCAGTCGCCGCGAACACCGCGAGATTGAGCGTGAAGCCCGAAAATTGCGGCAGCGTATTGATTGCACCAGTATCCAGCGCTAGCAGTAGAGCCACCGCCCCGGCAACATGCAACGCGAGCCCTGCGAGCGTCGGCAAAATGCGCTGCTGCCGCGCGCCGACCCACAACAGCGCCAGGCCTTCGAGCGCCCACGCAGCCGCCGTCCACTGCGCGCTCGCGGCCAGCGGCACCGCGAGCGTCAGCAATGCGACACCAACGCCGAAGTTGGCTTCAACCAGCACACGTAATGAGCCGTCACGCCGCTTCATCAACATCGCGGAGCTGATCAGGTAGGCCGCTGCTGCCACCGTCGCAGCCAGCGCGAGCTGCACACCTTCGGTCAATCTTGACTGAATGCCAAAGGCTGCGAGCGGCAACGCGAACATCAGCGTCGTATCGAAAATGCCGCGCCTTTCGTTCGACTGTCTTAACGCGTACAGCAGCGACACGATCAGAAACAGCAGCCAGAATGCAATCACGAATCCCTGCGCGACCGGATATTGATCTGCGGTGTACCGCTGCGTGACCCATGTTCCTTGCACGCCGAAGGTGAACGCAAAACCGATCCAGTTCAGCTCGCGCCAGGCTCGGAACCACGCAATCCCGAGCACGCCGAGATTGAGCAGCAAATAGAACGACAGCAGAATCTCTATGCGCCCTGATCCGGTCGATACCAGGATTGGCGCCAGAAATCCGCCCGCCGCACCAAGCGCCGCCAGCGCACGGGCGTTCTGCGCTACCGCCAGAACGCCCGAGAACACTGCAAGTGCGGCGAGCAACCCAAACGCCGGAATCGCAGGCAACACGTCGTACAGGCGCAGCGCCGCGAATACAGTCAGGTAGAGAATGCCGATCGCACCCCCTTGCAGCGTGATCGCATAGCCGGCGCGCTTGTGGCGCAAGCGCCACCCGACGACCAGCAACGCGAGCGCACCGAGCGCCACGCCCACCAACCGCAGCTCAATCGGAATCTGAGTGCGTTCCGCGACGTAGCGAAGCAGAAATGCAACGCCGACGAAAAGCACCAACACGCCAACCCGGGCAACGGTGTTGCCTCCGAAGAGCCACGCCTTTGCCGCGTCGATTGCCCTGCTAAAGAACGACGGCACTGCATCCCTCGCCCGTGCAGCGCTCGCACGGGGAGCTCCGGGGCTGGTGGCCATCTGGGGCGCGGCTGGCGGTGGCACGGGTGGGGCGTGTAGCGTCTCGACGGCAACGTCGGACCGCGTAACTTCGGCCAACGGCGCTTCGAGTGGAGCGGACTCGATTGGCACGTCCGCCGCCAGCGGCACATCGGGCGCCGGCTGCACCGGCGCGCTGCGCAGAAGCTTGACCGAATACTCGAGCAGCGAAACCCGCTCCAGCAAAGCGCCTATGCGAGTGTTCAGCCGTGCATTCTCGGACCGCGCGAGATTGCGTGCATACAGCACGTAGCCGAGCACGAACCCGAGCGTAACGGCGACGATGAAACTGATGCCGTCCGCAAGCCCAACCAGGGCGCCGCCAATGACGCCGACCCAGATCGGCATACGCGAGGTCTTGGCGACGACGTTATCCATGTCTGCTCCCGCCCTAAGGGCTTTCGAGTGCAACATGACACCGCTCAAACGCGGCAGCCAATCAACCGAAAAGCATCGTCGCAGGCTGCGCTACTCAAGGCACTGTAACGCGCTACCACTACCCGACTGTCAACGGCTCCCGTGCAACCGCTTGTGCATACACACGGCAGACGCCGGACACAGCGTCGAGAACTGGACCGTTTGCTGCACGGCCGGCGGCGCGCTCGCACGCTCGACCCGCAGGTAATCGAGCAGCGCGAAAAATCCCGGCACCGTCGTCGTCAGCAGATACATGTCGTCTATCCCGCGGCGCACCGCAAGCTGTTCGACCGCTGCTACCAGCGCGGCACCGCGCCCTTGACGATGCAGCGATGGCAACACCACAAGCGATCGCAACAGCCCCGCACCTGCCGCATTCTGCAAACCGACCGCCCCGACGACCTGACCTCCTTCGCGCATTACCAGGAAGTCGATCGCTGCTTGGCCGCCTCGCCAATCGTCGTCAGCCAAGTTTGCCTGTTGCAGCAACTCGATCAGGCGCGTGCGATCGCGCGCACGCTGCGGCTCGATTAAAAATGGCTCGACCTGCATGCTGGGATTGTGGCAGCTGCGCTAGATGACGACCTGCGTTCCGATCTCGATCGCGCGGTTCGGCGGGATGCGGAAAAAGTCGGACGCCGGCTGTGCGTTGCGCAGCATCCAGCCGAACAAGCGCCGTCGCCACGTTGCCATCGTGCTCGTATCGCCCAGAAGAACCGTTTGCCGCGACAGAAAGAATGATGTCTCGGCCGGAATCAATTCGAAGGCGTGGTACTTGGCGAGCACGCCAAGGAAAAATGTGACGTCGAACGGATCCTGAAACCCAAGCTGGACCTTGACCGCATAGCAAGCGTCACCCAGATCTTGAATCTCCGTCATGTACGCGGGGTCGACGTGCGGAACAGTGCGGCTGACTGCGGTTAGAAACACGACGCGCTCGTGCATCACGCGGTTGTGTTTCAGGTTGTGGAGCAGCGCATGGGGAACGTATCCAGGCTCGAGCGTCATGAACACCGCCGTCCCTTCTACGCGCTGCGGCGGATAGATCGAAAGGCTTCTTAGAAATGGCTCGAGTTCAATTCCAGTCTTCTTCAGTTGTCGATTGATCAGCGAACGGCCTCGTTTCCAAGTTGCAAACACCAGGTACAACACAGCGGCAAACGCAATCGGGAACCACCCTCCATTGGGAATTTTTGCACTGTTGGCAGCGACAAACAAAACCTCGAGAGCCAGCAACGGAGCAAATGTCACCAACACACGCCACGCCGGCCAGTCCCATCTGAAGCGCGCAATGATGCTCACCCCAAACGTCGTCACCACAATCGTCGACGCAACCGCCAGTCCATAGGCAGCGGCAAGATTGGATGAACTCCCGAAGCCGAGCACCAACACGACGACCACCAACAGCAACGTGAAATTGATCAGCGGCATGTAGATCTGGCCTGCCTCGGTTTTGGACGTGTACTCGGTTTGCATTCGCGGCAAAAAGCCGAGCTTGATTGCCTGGCTCGCAATGGAAAAGGCGCCCGAAATAACAGCCTGCGATGCAATCACGGTAGCCGCCGTCGAGAGCAACACCAGGGGTAATTGCAATTGACTCGGTGCAAGCAGAAAAAACGGATTGGCGGCCGCCTTTGGATCTGACAGCACCAACGCGCCTTGGCCGAAGTAGTTCAGGACCAGGCACGGCATCACCATCCAGAACCACGCGGTGCGAACCGGGTGTGCACCCAGATGACCGATGTCGGCATACAGGGCCTCCACTC
>DATLMT010000330.1:0-2228 GCA_035537135.1 Burkholderiaceae bacterium
GTCGGTGATCACGATGCCGTCAGGCGGGCAGAAGCTCGTTGGTCACGGTTACTACGAGATTACCGGCCTCGCGTGGTCGGGCCGCGGCAAGGTGAAGCGCGTCGATGTCTCGGTCGATGGCGGTCGCAACTGGCAGACGGCTCGACTGCAGGAGCCGGTGCTGACCAAGGCCCTGACGCGATTTCGGCTGGACTGGAACTGGAACGGCGCGCCTGCGTTGCTGCAAAGCCGGGCAGTTGACGAAACCGGACATGTGCAGCCCAACATTCAACAGCTACGCGCGGTGCGCGGCGTGCGATCCATCTACCACAACAACGCGATACAGACGTGGCGCGTGCAACCCGACGGCGAAGTGTGGAATGTCCAAGTCGCTTAGCGCCCTGGCCGCGTTGGCAACGGTGATTGCAATGCCGTGCGACGCGCAGCGATATGGACTGGGACGTGCGCCGACGCCACAGGAGATCGCTGCGTGGGATATCGACGTGCGCCCGGACGGGCATGGTCTCAAGGCGGGTAGGGGAACGGTCGCGCAGGGCCAGAAGATTTACGACGCACAGTGTGCGAGTTGCCATGGCACGTTCGGTGAAAGCAATCGTTACATGCCGATCGCCGGCGGCGTGCGCAAGAGCGACTTCGCTTCCGGCCGCGCGTCGGTGCTGCAGCAGTCCGATGGATTGCGCACGCTCGGCACCAAACTTAACTACGCGACCACCCTGTGGGACTACATCTATCGCGCGATGCCGTGGGCGAATCCGCAGTCTCTGAGCGTCGACGAAACGTATGCGGTCACCGCGTACGTGCTGCATCTGAATGAGATCGTTCCTGCCGACTACGAGCTTAACGAGAAGACGTTGCTTAAGGTGCAAATGCCGAATCGCAACGGGCTGACGACGGCACATGGACTTGGCAGCGTAAAAGGGCGGCCCGATGTGCAGGGCAGCTTGTGCATGCAGGAGTGCGTCAAGGATGTGAAGATTGCGTCCGAGATGCCGGACTTTGCGCGCAATCAGAACGGCAACCTCGCCTTGCAAAAGCGGCCGCTCGGACCGATTCGCGGCATTGATACCGCGCGCTATGACACTGGTAAGGCGGTTGCTGTGGCGGCAACATCGGCTGCGTCGGGCACATATCCATCTGCCCTACTCTCGCGGCTGGCATGCACCGGTTGCCATGGCATGACAAGCAAGATCATTGGCCCGGGCTTCAACGAGATTGCGACCAGGTACGCAGGCCGTGCCGACGCGCAATTATATTTATCCAAGCGCATCAAGGAGGGTGGGCAAGGCGTGTGGGGCGCGATCCCGATGCCACCGCAGGCAGCATTAAAGGAAAGCGACGTCGACGAAATAGCGCGCTGGTTAGCCGATGGAGCCAAATAACTTTTAGCGATAGGGTTATCCCGCGAGGGAAATGGAATGCGGTCGACGCGCTGCTACATTCACGCGTTTGCTTTAGCAACTTGAGAAACACCAGCAGCAGGAGATTTTTATGAATCAGAATCGTAGGGAATTTGTGAAGTTGAGCGGCGTATTCGCTGTGTTGGCCGGTGCGGGGCTCATCAGCGGCGAAGAAGCTCTTGCGCAGCAGCAAGCATGGAACAAGGCTGCATTTGAGGCGAAGTCGCTCGATGAAACCGTCAAGGCGCTTGGCGGACCTTCCGCAGCGCAAAGCGCGGACATTTCGATCACGGCACCTGACATCGCTGAAAACGGCGCGGTCGTTCCGGTCGGCGTAATCAGCAAAATTCCAAATACACAGAACGTCTACATCCTGGTCGAAAAGAATCCGAATTCGCTGGCTGCAGGGTTCTCTATTCCGGCCGGTACCGAGGCGAACGTCGCGACCCGCATCAAGATGGGGCAGACTTCAAATGTGCACGCCGTCGTGAAAGCCGACAACAAGTTTTACGTGGCAACCAAGGAAGTCAAGGTCACGCTGGGTGGCTGCGGCGGTTGATTACGGAATTCGTACAGGAGCGGAAATGGCAGACCCAATGAGAATTCGCGCAACCGAACAGCCTGACGGCGTTGATGTGCGCGTGTTGATGAGTCACGAGATGGAAACGGGACAGCGCCGCGACTCCGCGGGCAAAGTCGTGCCGGCGCACTACATCTCAAACGTAACTGTCAGTCACAACGGCAAGCCGGTGCTGAGCGCCGAGTGGGGCCCAGCTGTCGCGAAGAACCCGTACTTGCAATTTAAATTCAAAGGCGGCAAGAAGGGCGATA
>DATLMT010000331.1:0-2392 GCA_035537135.1 Burkholderiaceae bacterium
GCACTACCTTGGAGGACGCAATTCGCAAGATCGATCGCGAAACGCGACAGATGTTGCAGCAGACGTTCGACGCGGTGAACGTCCAGTTCGGACAGTTGTTTCCGAAGCTGTTCGGCGGCGGTGAAGCACGGCTGATCATGACCGGCGAAGAGATCCTTGATGCCGGCGTGCAGGTGATGGCGCAGCCGCCCGGCAAGCGCAACAGCACGATTCATTTGCTTTCGGGCGGCGAGAAGGCGCTGACAGCGATCGCTTTGGTGTTCGCTTTATTCAAGCTGAATCCAGCGCCGTTTTGCCTGCTGGACGAGGTCGATGCGCCGCTCGACGACGCGAATACCGAGCGCTTTTGTCGGCTGGTCGAGTCGATGACCGACAACACACAGTTCATGTTCATCACGCACAACAAGATTTCAATGGAAATGGCGCAGCAGCTGATCGGCGTGACGATGCAGGAGCAGGGTGTTTCGCGCATCGTCGCAGTCGATATCGACCAGGCGGTACGTCTGACTGCCGAAGCCGCGTAGGGCCTGTGAACAGGCCCTTATGAACAAGCTGCACTGGGTGCTGCTGTCCATTGCAGCGATCCTGCTGATCGCGCTTTATCTGTACGGTAAGTGGCAGGAGCGCAGGTCTGCACGTGTTGACGAATCGCACGGCGATCTCGACAGCGCATCGCTTGATCGTCCGCTGCCTGCGCGCACGGCGTCGGTGCGCAATGCGCCTCCGATTCGAATAGAACCGACGATGGGGATCTCGCCGGCTGCGGAATTGGTGGGTGAAGATTCTGTCGATGAAACGCCGTCGGTAGGCGGATGGACCGAGGACCCGCTGCTCGATGTGATGCTTGAACTGCGCTGCATAAACTCGTTCGATGGTGTGGCTGCCCTTGAAGCGCGCGCGCAGCTCGATCGGCTCGCGCTGCCGCTTCCGACCCACCTCGCCGTTTGGGACAGCAAGGCCGGGAGCTGGAGTCTGCCCGACAGGTTCGGCTTCTATTCGGAGATGCTGATCGCAGTACAGCTGGCGACGCGGCGTCATTCGCTTGGCGAGATCGATGCGTCACGCTTTATCGCGGCTGTTCAGCAAATCGCAGTGTCGATCGACGCTGATTTCGATCCGCCCGATGTGGCGCGACTCGTGCAGCAGGCAGCTGCGCTCGATGCACTGTGCGCACGCTTCGACGTGCAAATTACGCTGACGCTGGAAGCGCTGGCGGATCCGTGGAGCCGTCCGCAGGTCGATGCTGCGGCGATAGAAGCCGGCTTGAGCGGCGTAGATCGCGAGCGCTGGGAGCGGACCGACGTCACGCAACCCGGCGCCCAGCAAGCGATTGCACTTTCGATGACGTCGCCCGCATCCTTCCCGACGCAACGGCTAACGCTGTCGTTGGATGTCCCGCGCTCGTCTCCGAGCTCCGCGCCGATATCGGTTTTATTCAACGTCGCACATCAGCTCGCTGCACGCTTGAACGCGCGCGTTGTCGATGACAATGGAAAGGCGGTCGAACCCGCCGCGCAGTCGGTGATCATGGACGAGTTGGAAAAGCTGGTGGGTGACATGCGCACTGCAGGTATTGAGCCCGGCATGACACGCGCGCTCCGTCTGTACACGAACTAACACCGTATGGCGCGCATGAAGCCGTTCGAGCATGCTCGACGCCTGCGCGAACAGATTGCGCAGGCGGATCACGACTATTACCTGCTTGATCAGCCCACGCTGCCTGACGCCGAATACGACCGCCTGATGCGCGAGCTGCACGCGCTAGAACAGGAGCACCCGGAACTCATTACTGCGGAGTCGCCGACGCAGCGTGTCGGCGGTGCGCCAAGCCGCGAGTTTCGCGAAGTGCGTCACGCCGCGCCGATGCTGTCGCTGAACAATGCCTTCGATGAGGCCGATGTGACGGCCTTCGATACGCGCGCACGCGACGGCCTGGCGCGCGCAGGCCGTGCAGTCGAGCAGATCGAATACGCATGTGAGCTTAAGTTCGACGGCCTCGCAGTGAATTTGCGCTATGAGCGCGGCGAGCTGGTGCTGGGCGCGACGCGGGGCGATGGCGCACTCGGCGAGGACGTAACGGCGAATATCCGCACCATCCGCGCGATTCCCTTGCGGCTACCAAAACGCGCGCCTGAGGTGCTCGAAGTGCGCGGCGAGGTAATGATGTTCAAGCGCGAGTTTGAACGCCTGAACGATCGGCAGCGTTCGAAAGAAGAGCGTGAGTATGCGAATCCGCGAAACGCCGCCGCCGGCGCGCTGCGACAACTCGATGCGCGCATCACGGCTGAGCGCTCGCTGCGTTTTTTTGCATATGGGCTGGGCGAGCTGAAAGGCGCGGCAGAGCCGGCGACGCATTCGGTGCTGCTGGATTGGCTCGTGAGCCTGGGCGTGC
>DATLMT010000332.1:0-2552 GCA_035537135.1 Burkholderiaceae bacterium
GTCTTCACGTATTCGACTTTTACACCGAGGCTGGCGGCGAGCGACTGCATCAGGTCGATGTCGATGCCCTCGTAGCTGCCATCCGGCTTGGCAAAGCTGAACGGCTTGTAATCGCCGGGCGTGCACGCGCGCAACACACCCGACTTGATTACCTCATCGATGCTTCCCGCGTGCGCTGCGGGTGCGAAGGCGGACGCGGCTACCAGAAGCGCGAGCGCCGTGCTTTTAATCGGTGACATGGTGTGATCTCCTCGTGAGTGTTATGACTACTCCGCCTTGATGGCGGCGTCCTTGATGATCTTCGCCCACTTCGTTAACTCTTCCCTCTGAAATGACGCGAACTGCCCCGGCGTCATCGGAATGAAACGTGCGCCTTCTGCTTCAAGCCGCTTCTGTACATCGGGCGAGCGCATGATCTTCTGCACTTCGGCGTTGAGTTTGGCAACGATGTCGGGCGCTGTGCCGGCTGGTGCGAAGAGCCCAATCCAGTTGCTGACTTCGAAGCCCGGCAAGCCCGATTCCGCAACGGTCGGCACATCCGGCAGCGCGACGGTGCGCGCCAATCCGATTGAAGCAATCGCGCGCAGCTTGCCCGCCTTTACGTGCGGTAGCACCGTAGGCATCGTCGCAAACGAGAGTTGCGTTTGGCCACCTAGCAAATCGGCGATCGCCGGTGAGTTGCCTTTGTAGGGCACATGAACGATGTCGACCTTCGCAGTGGACTTGAAAAGCTCTCCGGCAAGATGGCTGGTGGTGCCGAGCCCGCCCGACGCATAACTCAACTGGCCCGGCTGTGCGCGAGCCAGCTCGACGATCTCGCGCACCGAAGTTGCCTTCACCGAAGGGTTGACCACGAGCAGGCCCTCGGCTTCCACGATGTGCGCGATCGGCACAAAGTCCTTGATCGGATCGAAAGGAATCGTCTTGAAAAGGTTGACGTTGACGGCGTGGGTGCCGTTGTTGCCGATAACGAGCGTGTAACCATCGGGCGATGACTTCGCCACCACTTCCGCACCGATGTTGCCGCCCGCGCCCGTCTTGTTTTCGATAATCACCGGCTGACCCCAGGCCTCGGTCAGCTTGATGCCGATCACACGGCCAAAGGTGTCTGCGATGCCACCAATCGCAAACGGCACGATGATGCGAATCGGCTTGTTCGGATAGCTGGATGTTTGCGCGAGCGCCGTCGCCGGAACGATTAAGCCGACCGAGATGGCGGCGAGCAGTCCACGGCGAAAGCGATTCATATGGTCTCCTTGTGAGCGGGTGATCGTAGCTGCGCCGGGCCCATGGCCTGCGCAAAAAGTTCTTCGAAGTCTTGCCGTGTAACGGGGCGCGGGTTAGTCGCCGTCGAATGATCGTTCAGCGCACCGTCGACCATTCTTGGAATCATTTCGTCCGTCACACCCATAGCGCGCAGCGTGCGTGGCAGCCCGAGGTCAGCGTTCAACATTTCAATGAAGCTCGGCAGGTCGCTCGATGCCGGTACGTTGAGTGCAGCCTCCAATGCATAGATTTTGTCAGGCGCGTAACTGCTGTTGAAGCGCAGCACCGCCGGCAGAACGACCGCATTCAACGTCCCATGATGCAGTACCGGCGTTTTCAAGCCGCCAAGGGGGTGCGACATCGAATGCACTGCGCCTAATCCTTTCTGAAATGTAAGCCCGCCTTGCAGCGCCGCCATCAACATGTTCCAGCGCGCATCGCGGTGGCTGCCATCATCGACCGCAATACGGATCCAGCGCGCTGCCCGCGCTGCGCCGTCCAACGCGATCGCGTCGGCGGGCGGATTCACACGTGGCGACAAATACGTTTCGATGCAATGAGTCAGCGCGTCCATGCCGGTGGCGGCGGTAAGGCGTGGCGGCAAGCCCAGCGTCAACTCCGGATCGCAGATCGCAATTTTGGGAATCAAGTGCGGGCTGATGAAACCCAGCTTGCGGCCGTCTCTAAGTGTGATCAGCGCGCCGCGTCCGACCTCACTGCCGGTGCCTGCGGTTGTCGGAATTGCGACCAGTGGGGCAACTTTCGAAGTGATCTTAGAGAGACCGCCGCCGATCAGTGCGTACTGTTCGAGAGGCGCCGGATGCGTCGCCAACAGCGCGACTGCTTTGCCGAGATCGATCGGCGAGCCGCCGCCCAACGCAATCACGCCGTCGCAGCCGCTCGTCTCGTACAGCGCAACCGCATCCTCAACCGCTTGCTCGTCGGGATTCTGCGGAGTGCGATCGAAGACTACCGGCCGCTGTTTGCCGATTGCTTCAAGCACGCGCGTCATGACGTCGCCGGTCGCCAAACCGGCGTCGGTCACCAGCAACGGCCTGCGGACGCCGACCGCGCGCACGCCCTCGCCTAGCTTTTGCAGGGCGCCGAAGTCAAACTCGACCGTCGTCAGATAGTTGATCGTCGCCATCGACGAACTGCTAGGCCGCTTGCGCTTTCAGCATGTTGTCGTAGTTGACCTTCTCGTGCGCCTCAACCGGATCGACGCCCGCCCTGATTTCGGCGATCACCCGGTCTTCGGTCGCTTTGACCTTCTTCGCAAATTCGAT
>DATLMT010000333.1:0-6607 GCA_035537135.1 Burkholderiaceae bacterium
ATCACTTCGGCAATGCGCTCTTTCGGGATGACGACGGTGCCGTTATCGTCGGCCAGAATGAAGTCTCCGGGCCACACCGGAATGCCGCCGAGCTTCACGTCGATGCCGTAGCCCGCGCATGACGATCGCCCACGCACCGATTGCTGAGCGATGCCCCGGCCGTACACAGGCATGCCGTAGCCTTTGTACTCGTCAACGTCGCGTACCACCCCGTCGGTGACGCAACCGACCAGCCCATGATGCTTAGACGTGGCACCCGCGACCCCGCCGTAAGCGTTGACTTTGGGATTTTCGGACGCGTCAATCACCAGAACCGAGCCGGCACCGCCTTTGACAATTGCCCGCAGCGTGCCAAGAACGGTCGACTCTTGAGCTTTGCCGTTTGGCACCAATTTCAAAGTAGCAGCCGGTCCGGCAATTTTCGGACAGTTATAAATCGGCAGAATGCCCTGCGGCGCTCCCTCGATTCCCAAACGATCGAGCGCGTCTGAAACATTAGGTGTGGAAACACTGAGCAGTTGACTGATGAGGCGCGAATCGGTTGAAGCCATGCGAATCTCCTTGATTTATACAAGCATGGTAAATGGCGGCGTTCGACAGTGCCAACCGCATGGCTCTAAGTCCGACAGGCATTAAATTACTCTTTGGAGACGGCATGGAAACGAACGCGATCATTCAGCAGCGTGGCCTCGGCTTTATTTGGGAGACAACTGATCCCTTCCTGTTCTGCGCTCATCACGACGACGCATATCCGCGCGGCAACGGCCACCTCGGGCCTGACGCGTCGCTTGCGGGACGCGATATCGGCCAGGATTTCGCCGGTAAAGACGGCTGGCGCATGTATCACGGACAAACCGTTCCGGGCTTTCCGTCACATCCGCACCGTGGGTTCGAAACCGTGACCATCGTGCGCAAAGGGTTCATCGACCACGCCGATTCGCTAGGCGCCGCCGCGCGCTTCGGTAACGGCGACGTGCAATGGCTTACTGCCGGGCGTGGCGTAGTGCACTCCGAAATGTTTCCGCTGCTGCGCGCGGATCAGACAAATCCGCTGGAGCTGTTTCAGATCTGGCTAAACCTGCCTGCGTCCGGCAAGATGGCAGCTCCCCACTTCACGATGCTTTGGTCGGAAGACATTCCGCGCTACGTGTCCAAAGACGCACAAGGCCGGACGAGCGAAATCACTTGCATCGCCGGGCGGCCGAACGATGCGCCGGGAGTCACACCGTTGCCGCCACCGCCACATTCGTGGGCTGCGAACCCGACGTCCGACGTTGCGATCTGGACGATCAAGATGGCGTCGGGAGCGCGCTGGCTGTTGCCGGCAGCCGCGAATAGCGAGTCGCGCAGAAATCTTTATTTCTTCAAAGGCAAGCGCGTCAACGCCGGCGGACAGGTGATCAGCCAGCACGCGGCGCTCGAGCTACGCGCGACGCAAGCGGTCGAGCTGATCAACGGCGACGAACCCAGCGAGTTTCTACTGTTGCAGGGGCGGCCGATCAATGAAACGGTGGTGCAGCACGGGCCGTTTGTGATGAACAGCCAGCAGGAGATCACGCAGGCGTTTGCCGATTACAGCCGCACACGCTTCGGTGGCTGGCCATGGCCTGACACGGCACCGGTGCACGGCCACCAACACCGGCGGTTCGCGACGTACGCAGATGGAACGACGCAAACGAAACCCGTCGCGCTGGTCGAGTGATCGTTGCTGGCATGCCCTCCTTATCGCATCTGATCGAAAACAATCGCGCGTGGTCCGAGGGCATTCGGCAGCGTGACCCACAATTCTTTACGAGGCTGTCACAGCAGCAGCGCCCGCGCTATCTGTGGATCGGCTGCGCGGATAGCCGCGTGCCCGCTAACGACATCGTCGGGCTGCTTCCCGGTGAGCTATTCGTTCATCGCAACATTGCGAATGTCGTGGTGCACACAGATTTAAATTGCCTGTCGGTGATGCAGTTCGCGGTAGATGTGCTCAACATCGAGCACATCATCGTGTGCGGCCACTATGGATGCAGCGGAGTGTCGGCGGCGCTGCAAAATCAGCGCGTCGGTCTGGCAGATAACTGGCTGCGACACGTGCAGGACGTGCATTCGAAGCACGAGGCAAATGTGGCCGCTGTACCAGACACCCCACAGCAAATCGACCGCCTCTGCGAGCTCAACGTGATCGAGCAGGTTGCCAACGTCTGCCAGACGACGATCGTTCGGGATGCGTGGGATCGTGGACAGCAGTTGGCAGTGCACGGCTGGGTCTATGGCCTCAGGGATGGCCTGGTGCGCGATTTGGGCAGCACCGTGATAAAGACATCGGACGCTGCGTCCGCCTATCAGTCGGCGATCCGAGCCTTGTAGTGCCGCGGTCCTCTTGCTTGACTTTCACGATCGTTTCGACGATTATTGAAATATGAAAACGATTGATGCTGTTCGAGCCCTTTCCGCCCTCTCGCAGGAAACTCGTCTGCAGGTGTTCCGCCGGCTCGTACAACAGGGTTCCGCAGGACTGGCGGCAGGCGAGATCGCGGAGCAGGTTGGCGTGTCTCCAGCCACCCTGTCGTTTCACCTGAAGGAGCTTTCCCACGCAAAGCTGGTGTCAGCGCGACAGGACGGACGCTTTGTCTTTTATGCAGCCAATTTTGCGGAGATGAATCGTCTGCTTCGCTACCTCACCGATAACTGCTGTGCAGCCGACGGTGGCTCGTGCGTACCGATTGCCTGCACGGCGCCAGCCAGCAAATCCCGACGAAAGGAACACGCATGAAACGCTTTCACGTGCACGTTGCAGTCAACGATCTGGAATCGAGTATTCGCTTCTATTCCGCGCTGTTCGGGGCACAACCGACCGTGACCAAATCTGACTATGCGAAATGGATGGTCGACGATCCGCGCATCAACTTTGCCATCTCGAAGCGTGGCTCCGGCATCGGGATCAATCACCTGGGACTGCAGGTGGATTCCGACGATGAGCTCGAACTATTGCGTTTGCAAGCTCGGCGCGCGAACCTTGCCGCGGCCGCAGAGAAGAACGTGCGCTGCTGCTACGCGCGCGGCAATAAATATTGGTACACCGACCCACAGGGCGTAGCGTGGGAGACGTATCACACACTTGAGCAGGTGGAATTTTTTCAAGGCGAGCAAGAAGCAACGGAGGTTGTCGCCGCGGCGAGCTGCTGCGGCCCATCGACCGCGCTGTCTGCGCAAGAACGACCGGTGAAGTCAGCGTGCTGCTGATGGGCAAGAGTCGGTGCAGAATGCGCGGGGGCTGGCGTGGTGCTCGATCGGGGCCGGCGCGTTGCTCGGCCCGCTGTCGACGCGGCAACTGCACTGAACCTTCGCGCAAGTGAACGGTCGGTGCGCAAAATCCGATGCTTGACGCCGAAGCGCCGCACCCCTTGCGCCCCTTTCTGAAGAACTGGGTTTGGGAGCACGGCCATATCGGCACGCGCTATCTCGACTGCACCAATGGCGAGATCAAATTCGACGATGGCAAGAAAGCACGCTTCGCGTCTGAAAAAATTTTTTACGTATCGCTGAGCAGCGAGGCCGACAACGCTGCGCATCGCGAGGGGCCCGCGATCCATGAAGAGAAGCTTGCGCGATTCCTGCGCGCTGCGCAGATGGCCAAGCCCGAAGAAGCCGGCTCGGCCGCCGATGTGCAGCGCGCGGCTCAGGATTGCGTCGATCTAGGCTATGTGTGCGCCTATCAGCAGCAGGCCCAGGACGCCCTCGCGCGCTACGCGCAGGAGCCGATGTTCGAAGACGAGATCCGCGCAGCTGTCATCAGCGACATCAGACGCGCGTACGGCGGCTTGCGCGAGCGGCTGGCGCTGTATGACTTCACAGTGTTTTACGGATTACCCGCCCCGCTGCTGATTAGCGAGTCACCTTTCATCGACTGGCGCGTGCGCGCTACGCCGCCGCAGCCGTTCGTGTCGATGCCGCTGGGGCCCTATTGCCTGCTGGTGGGCACGCCGTCCGGGAAGAAGAGCCGAGCGGGACCCGTGGTATGGAAAAGCGTCAGCACCAGCGGCCCATTTAAAGACCACAATCGCCACATCGTGGAAAGTGCGCGTCTCTGGTTGGTAGCCACATCCGACGATCAGCTGGTCGCGATACAAAATCGCTTTGCTGCGGCATCGGCCAATCCGCAATCGATTGCTGAGCCTTAATGGGCTTGGCATCAGGGGTAAGTAATTCTGATGCCCGTTTCCTCTGCTGCAAGCTTCGCGTCCATCCCGCGGATAAGGGCGACGCGATCAGATTACCCAAAGAGTTGGCATCGCCATTGCCTGAGCCGGTTCGTTACTCTGGAACTGGTCCGCACGGTTCAACCGCGGGCCCAAATAAGCGAGGTGAGATGGTCATGCCTGCGACAACTATTTTGCGCTGGTTTCACTCTGAATCGGATCCGCCGATAGTCCAGACGCTCATTGTCAAACCCGAGGAGGAGCTGGCGCTGCGCAACCAGCAGAGGCTAGAGCAGGCCAAGCGAGAGCTCGGTTCGCGTTACGTTTTGCACTCGAGCCACAAGGTGAGTCGACAGAATGTGAATCAAGCGCAAAAGCCGGCCGCCCGCGCGCTTCCGTCGCATAAGCTGCGCAATTCAGATCCGGAAGCTTCGAAGGAGCGCTCCACCGAGCACACGTGATCGGCTTATTCGCGAACGCCTCAATGCACAATCCTATCGAACGAAAATTTGCCGTTTTTGAAATCGACCGGAATCACATCCTTGGGGCCGAAGCGCCCTTCGAGCACCAGCTTCGCAACGGGGTTTTCGATTTCCTGCTGAATCGCGCGTTTTAGCGGCCGCGCGCCATACAGTGGATCGAAGCCAGCCTTGCCGATCTCCTGCAGTGCGGCGTCGCTGACGACGAGCTTCATATCCTGTTGCGCTAATCGCAGCTCGAGCCGATTCAACTGAATCCGCGCAATTGCCTGAATTTGCTTTGCGTCGAGCGCATCGAAGACGACGATTTCGTCGATGCGGTTAATGAACTCCGGCCGAAAATGCTTGCGCACTTCGCCAAGTACTGCTTGCTTGATCACCCCCGGATCGGTGCCTGCCATGCGTTGAATCTCGTGTGAGCCGAGGTTCGACGTCATCACGATCACCGTGTTCTTGAAGTCGACGGTCCGCCCCTGCCCGTCGGTCATGCGGCCATCGTCGAGAACCTGCAGCAGAACGTTGAAAACATCCGCGTGCGCTTTCTCGACTTCGTCGAACAGGATAACGGCGTACGGCTTGCGACGCACAGCTTCGGTCAATGCGCCTCCTTCGTCGTAGCCGACGTAGCCCGGCGGCGCGCCGATCATGCGCGCCACCGAATGCTTCTCCATGTATTCGCTCATATCGATGCGGATCAGCGCATCCTCGGTGTCGAACAGAAATTCCGCGAGCGCCTTGGTCAATTCAGTCTTGCCGACGCCGGTCGGCCCGAGGAACAGAAATGAACCGTACGGACGGTTCGGGTCTGCGAGTCCCGCGCGCGAACGGCGAATCGCATCGGACACCAGACGCACTGCTTCGTCCTGCCCCACTACGCGGCGGTGCAGAAACGCTTCCATGCCGAGCAGTTTTTCGCGCTCGCCCTGCATCATCTTGGCTACGGGAATTCCCGTCGCGCGCGAGACCACTTCGGCGATTTCCTCGGCGCCGACTTGCGTGCGCAGTAGTTTCGGTTTATCGACCGGAGCTTCGGCGCTTTCCGCTTGCTTCAGCTGCGCTTCTAGCTGCGGCAACTTGCCATACTGGATCTCCGCAAGCTTGTCGTATTGCCCCCTGCGCTGCAGCTCTGCGACCTGCGAGCGCAGTCCATCGATCTCTTCCTTGATGTGTTGTACCCCTTGCACGGCAGACTTTTCACTGCGCAAGACCTCATCCAGATCCGCATACTCTTTTTCAAGCCGTGCGATTTCCGACTGCAGCAGCTCGGCCCGGCGCGACGAGGCTTCGTCCTTTTCGCGCTTGACCGCTTCGAGCTCGATCTTCAGCTGGATCAGCCTGCGATCAAGAATGTCCATGACCTCCGGCTTCGAATCAATTTCCATCTTGATACGCGCCGCGGCTTCGTCGATCAAATCGATCGCCTTGTCGGGCAGGAAGCGGTCGGTGATGTAGCGATGCGACAACTCGGCCGCGGCGATGATGGCCGGGTCGGTGATCTCGACGCCATGGTGCAGCTCGTAACGCTCCTGCAGTCCGCGCAATATCGCAACGGTTGCTTCGACGCTTGGCTCGCCAACCAGCACTTTCTGAAAGCGACGCTCGAGCGCAGCGTCCTTTTCAATGTACTTGCGATATTCGTTCAGCGTCGTCGCTCCGATGCAATGCAGCTCGCCGCGCGCAAGCGCAGGCTTCAGCATGTTGCCCGCGTCGATCGCGCCTTCGGCCCTTCCGGCACCGACAATTGTGTGCATCTCATCAATAAACAACACGATGCGGCCGGCTTCGGCGGCAACTTCTTTCAGCACCGCTTTTAATCGCTCTTCAAATTCGCCCCGATACTTGGCGCCAGCCAGCAGACCCGCCATGTCGAGCACCAGCACCCGCTTGTTCTTCAGCGAATCCGGCACCTCGCCGGCGACGATGCGCTGCGCCAGGCCCTCG
>DATLMT010000334.1:0-6935 GCA_035537135.1 Burkholderiaceae bacterium
GGCGACGTCATGAAGGTAGACGACGAGAACTGGCATGTGCTGACCGTGTCGCGTCGCGATCCGGACACTGGTGAGTACGAGATGGAGAAAGCGCCTTGCTATCACCTCATTGCGGATGAGGAGCCGACGACGGTCGGCGACGCTACACGACAGAAACTGGCGGCGTGAACGTCGTCGAACGCAGTGATGAGGAGATACGCGCCATTGCCGATCCGCTGTGGCGCGATCTTCTGAAGGCCTCCAACGAAGGTAAGTACGCAGAGTTCGTCCAAAAGTTCGCCAAGTCGCTTGCGCTTACGATGAATGAGGTCGTCGTCAATCACCAGTTCGCCAATAGCGAGCTGGCCCGGAATCTCTCTGAACATGTCGACTATCTAGGCATCATCCGTCGCGGTGAACATGTGACCGTCCTTTACCGCCAACGGAGTACCAAGAGGCCGGGTGAGTGGCTTGGCAGGCTTGTCCTCGGCTACGAAGAGGGCGAGATCAGGATTTTCGCGGCGTCGATTTTCTGAGCGAACGGACTCGGTGGTTGTATGAGCGAAGAGATCCAAGACGGCAAGTTTGTCGAGCTCACCTACAAAGTGACCGACTGGAAAACGGGCCACGTGCTCAGCAGCGTGGAGTTTCCGTTAGGTTACGTGCACGGACACAACGAAATTCTGGCGCCTTCGGTCCACAGGGAACTGGAAGGTAAGTCCGCCGGCGACGTGACCGAAGTACGAATCGACGGCAATCGCATCTTCGGGCCAAGGGATGAGTCGCTCGTGTTTACCGACCTTATCGAGAACGTTCCCGAAGAGTACCGTCAGGTTGGTACCGCCATCCTGATGCAGAACGATAAGGGGCACACACGCAGCTTCATCGTGACGCGAATCGACGGCGAAACGCTGACGGTCGACGGAAACAATCCGCTTTGCGGCAGGGAGGTTGTGTTCACACTCGAGATAATGACGGTGCGCAACGCGACCCACGAGGAGATGAAAGCCGGTGGAGCGGTGGGTGCCGCGCCGAAGATCGACCCGTCGATAATGACGCCGGTTTAGCGACGATCCACGACGCGACTTTTAGCTTGAAGAGCTGGCCTTTACGACGAATGGGTGCCTTATGAGCGAGCAAAAACCAATCACCAAAGTTCCTGACGGCGTCACGCGCTTCTATACGACACGTCAGATGCTGCCGAACGGCAAAGGGTTTGTCGGCTACGAAACCGTCTGGAAGCCGTTGCAGAAGGAAGTCCCGTATAAGACCCCGAAGAAGCCGTAGGGATTGAGACACGGCGCCCCGCGCGTGGATGTTCTAGACAGACTATTCCAGCGGGCTCGCCAGCGGCCATGCCGCATCGTGCTGCCAGAAGTCGATGACCAACGCATCGTCGACGCTGCGCGCAGACTGAAAGACGATGGGCTGGGCGAGCCCATTCTGCCTCGCGATCTGGAGTCGAGTCCGCGGCTCACCGAGTACGCCGAGCTTTACGGCAATCCAAGAGTTGCTCAGCGCGCGGTGCGCAAACCACTGATGTTTGCCGGCATGATGGTCAAGGCGGGCGATGCCGACGCCATGCTCGCCGGCGTTGCGCATCCGACGGCTCGCGTGATCGAGGCTGGACTGATGACGATCGGACTCGCTGACAGCATTCGCACGCCATCGAGTTTTTTCCTGATGATCCTGCAGGAAAAGGTTCTGATCTTTGCCGATTGCGCGGTCAACGCCGAGCCGAACGCCGAACAGCTCGCCGACATCGCGCTTGCTTCGGCAGCGAGTTGCCGTTCTTTGCTCGAGGAACAGCCGCGCGTCGCGCTGCTTTCGTTTTCGACCAAGGGCAGTGCGCGTCACGCCCGCACCGAGAAGGTGTTACGCGCGCTTGAGATTGCTCGAGTGCGCGATCCGCGACTCGCGATCGACGGTGAGCTTCAGGCCGACGCTGCCCTGGTCGATTCGATTGCGAGGAAAAAGTTAAAGGGCGAGAGCGCGGTCGCTGGGCGCGCCAATGTGCTGATATTCCCGGACCTCGACTCGGGCAACATTGCATACAAGCTCACGCAACATCTTGCCGGCGCGCGCGCGATCGGCCCGATCCTGCAGGGTTTCGCGCGTCCGATCAGCGACCTCTCGCGCGGCGCGAGCGTCGACGATATCGTTGCGGCTGCGGTGCTTCTATCGGCGCAGATCTAACGCGACATACTCACGCGGTTCCGGACCGTTGTACAGCGTCAGCGGGCGGATCAGGATGTTGGTCTCCATCTGTTCCAGCACCTGCACTGTCCAACCCGGCACACGGCCGATCGCGAAAATCGGCACGAAGAGATCAGCTGCAATCCCATTCAGGTAGTAGACAACCCCTGCATAGAAGTCGACGTTGACGTTAACGCCGTGGCGCGCGTAACGCTCCATCGCCTTCACCACTGCCTCGAGGATCTGATACCACTTCGGCTCGCCCATTTCGCGCGAGAGCTTCTCGACGCCAGCGCGCATGTGGCGCGCGCGCGGATCCTCAGCGCGGTAAACGCGGTGCCCAAAGCCCATCACGGGCTCCTTGTTCGCGCGCTTACGCCGCACGTATTCGGCGGCGTTGGCTGCGTCACCGATCTCCTGCGCCATGTTCATTACGTTTTCCGCCGCACCTCCATGCGCGGGGCCGGAGAGCGCGGCGATCGCGGCCGTGATCGCTGCGTGCAGGTTGGCTTCCGTGCCCGCGACGACGCGAGCGGTGAACGACGACGCGTTCGAGCCGTGTTCGGCGTGCAGGATCATGTCGGTGTCCATCAACCGCGCGGCATCCGCACTGGGCGGCGCGCCCTTTAGCATGTAGAGGAAATTTGCCGCGTGCCCGAGCGTTGCATCGGGCTCGACCATTGCGCGGCCGTTGCGGATGTGCTCGTGCGCTGCAACGATCATCGGCACCTGCGAAGCGAGCCGCACGCCTTTGCGCAGGATCGCCGGCGGCGAGTTGTCGGCTACGTCGGGGTCGAAGGCGGCGAGCGCCGATACGGCGGTGCGCAACACGTCCATCGGATGCGCGCTTTTTGTAATTTCAATCAGCTTGTGGATCTCGGGCGGCAGCTTGCGCGCGGCCTTCAGGTCGGCATCGAAGCGCGCCAGTTCGTCCGTGGTGGGCAACTCCCCATTCAACAGCAGATAGCAGGTCTCCTCAAAGGTCGAGCGTTCGGCCAGGTCGTGAATCGAATAGCCGCGGTAGCGCAGTTCGCCGGCCCGGCCGTCGATATAGCAGACGCGCGAGCGGTCGAAATAGACGCCGCTGAGCCCGCGATGGATGTCGATCTTCTGATGGTCTTCGCTCATACTTCGATCTCTCCCGCCAGCCGACCAGCGTAAAGTAAAACTGTAGCGACACCCAACCGAGGACAACGATGACCGATATGAAGCAGCCGAACCGAACCGTCACCCAGGGCGTTCACAGGATGACGCCATCGGAGGCGTTCGTCGAAACCATGGTGGCACAAGGGGTGACCGACATCTTCGGCATCGTCGGCTCGGCTTATATGGATGCGCTCGACATTTTTCCGGCGGCTGGCATTCGGTTCATACCAGTAGCGCACGAGCAGGGCGCGGTCCACATGGCGGACGGCTATGCACGCGTGTCGGGACGCCACGGTGTGTGTATCGGCCAGAACGGTCCGGGTGTCACCAATTTCGTGACCGGTATTGCGGCCGCGTATTGGGCGCACTCGCCGGTCGTGATGATCACACCGGAGACCGGCTCGATGACGATGGGTCTGGGTGGATTTCAAGAAACTGAACAGCTGCCGATCTTCTCGAAGATCACTAAGTACCAGGGCCATGTCATGAACCCCAAGCGCATCGCTGAGATCACGGCGCGCTGCTTCGATCGTGCGCTGCTCGAGATGGGCACGACACAGCTAAATATTCCTCGCGATTTTTTCTACGGCGACATCGAGGTCGAGATTCCGCAGCCGATTCGAATCGGTCGTGGCGCGGGCGATGAGAGTGCGCTCGACGAAGCTGCCAAAGTATTGAGCGAGGCGAGGTTCCCCGTCATTCTTGCGGGTGGTGGTGTGATCTTTTCGGACGGTATCAAGGAGGCGATCGCACTGGCCGAGTTGCTGCACGCGCCGGTCGCCAATAGCTATCTGCACAACGACACGTTCCCGGCGTCGCATCCACTGTGGTGCGGACCGCTCGGCTATCAGGGATCGAAAGCCGCGATGAAGCTGATCAGCCAGGCTGACGTCGTGCTTGCGCTCGGTTCGCGCCTGGGACCTTTCGGCACGCTACCGCAATACGGACTCGAGTACTGGCCGAAGAAGGCCAAGATCATTCAGATCGATACTGACGCCAAGATGCTTGGCTTGGTCAAGCCGATCTCTGTCGGCATTTGCGGCGACGCCAAGGCGGCTGCGATTGCGCTGCTTGCGCGTTTGCAGCGCAAGACGCTCGCTTGCCAGCAGAACAAAGCCGAGCGCGCGTCCAAGATCAGGGAAGAGAAGGCCGCTTGGGAATCGGAGCTCGACAAGTGGACACACGAAACCGATCCATACTCGGTCGAGATCTCGAAGAACTCGAGCCACATGCATCCGCGCCAGATGTTGCGCGAGCTTGAGCGCGCGATGCCGAAGCGGGCGATGGTGTCGACCGACATCGGCAACATCTGCTCGGTGTCAAACTCGTATCTGCGCTTCGAGGAGCCGCGATCGATGCTGGCTGCCATGAGCTTCGGTAATTGCGGTTACGCATTCCCGGTTGCATGCGGTGCGAAAGTCGCGGCTCCCGATCGTCCAGCGATCGCGTACGTTGGCGATGGTGCGTGGGGTATTAGCTTGAACGAGTTGCTGACGTGTGCGCGCGAGAAGATCGGCATTACTGTGGTGCTCTTCAACAACGGGCAATGGGGCGCGGAGAAAAAAAATCACGTCGACTTTTACTCGCAGCGCTACCAAGGCGTCGAGCTCGAAAATCCGAGCTGGGTTGCGGTTGCGAAGTCGTTCGGATGCGACGGCATGGTGGTCGACAAGTTGTCCGATGTCGGCGCCGCGCTTCAGCAATCGGTTAAGAACCAGGCTGAAGGCAAAACGACGGTGCTCGAGATGATGGTGACCAAGGAGCTCGGGGACCCATTCCGGCGCGACGCACTTTCCAAGCCGGTGCGCCATCTCGCGAAATACAAGAACTTCGTTTGAGGAGACGATCGTGAATCGCAGGCAATCACTGTTGCAAGCCGTTGCCGCGGCGGCGTTGCTGTTGACCGGTGCGGCCGATGCGCAGACGAGCGCTTATCCCGACAAACCGATCCGCTTTGTCGTTCCGTATCCGCCCGGCGGAGGAACCGATGTCATCGCGCGCATCGTGCAGGACCGCTTGCGTGCCACGCTGGGACAGTCGATCGTGATCGAAAACCGCGGCGGAGCCGGCGGTTCCATCGGGACCGAAGCGGTGGCTCGATCCGCGCCCGATGGCTATACCGTTCTCTTCACGTTGTCATCGCACACCATTAATCCGGCCATCTATTCAAAGCTGAGCTTTGACACGGCACGCGACTTCGAGCCGGTGGGGATTGTCTGTTCTCTGCCGCAGATTCTTGTCGCGAATCCGCAGTTTCCGGCGAATAGCGTCCAACAGTTGATTGCGATGGCCAAGGACAAGCCGGGGTCGCTCGCCTTTGCTTCGGTCGGTAACGGCTCTCCCGGTCATCTTGCCGGCGAGATGATGAAGATACGCACCGGAACGCAACTGACGCACATCCCCTATCGCGGCGGCGGCCCCGCAGTGACCGACGTAGTCAGCGGCCAGGTGCCTTTGCTTTGGGTCTCGATTCCTGCCGCTGCGCAGTTCGTCAAGCAGAAGCAGCTGAAAGCGCTTGCAGTTTCGACGCTGAAACGAAGCGCGGCCTTCCCTGATGTTCCGACGATGCAGGAGTCCGGGATCTCCGACTTCGAGGTCGACTCATGGTATGCGATGTTTGTACCCGCCAAGACACCGCGCGCCATCGTTGACAGGCTCAATGCTGCCCTGAACACCGTGCTGAAGGAACCTGAGATTCGCGAGAAGCTGCTGGCGCAGGGCAGCGAAGCGGTGGGGGGCACACCCGAACAGTTAGGTGCTGTGGTGAACTCGGAGCTGCCGAAGTGGGCGAAGCTGGTGAAAGACGCCGGCATCAAGGCCGACTAGTCTGGCTAAAAAGGCACTGAGTTGGCGCCCGATTCAAACAGTTTGAACGCGACATCGGGCGTAAGCGCGCTGGTCAAGCGTGCTCGCGCTGCGCAGGCGATCGCCAACGAATACGATCAGGTGCGTGTCGACGAGATCATCGCCGCGGCCGGCTGGGCGATTATCGAACCCGCGCGCAACCGCGAGCTCGCTGAGCTTGCGGTGTCCGATACTGGCATCGGCAACGTCGACGACAAAATCCGCAAGAACTATCGCAAGACGTTTGGCTTGCTGCGGGACCTGAAAGAAGCGCGCAGTGTTGGTGTGATTTCAGAAGACGCGGCACGAGGAATCGTCGAGATCGCGAGGCCGGTCGGCGTCGTCGCTGCGATCACGCCTTCGACCAATCCGGCCGCAACACCGGCCAACAAGATCATCAACGCGTTGAAGGGGCGCAACGCCATCATCGTTGCACCGTCGCCCAAGGGGTGGTCGACGTGCGCAAGGCTGATCAAGTTCATCCACCAGCAGTTCGATCGAATCGGCGCGCAGCACGACCTCGTCCAGTTGCTGCCGTCACCGGTGACCAAAGACTCGACGTTCGAATTGATGCGGCAGGCGGATCTGGTCGTCGCCACCGGTTCGCAGGCGAATGTGCGGGCGGCGTACGCGAGCGGCACTCCGGCATTTGGTGTCGGAGCCGGCAACGTTGCCGCGATCGTCGACGAAACGGCAGACGTGGACACAGCAGTCGAGATGATCGTGCGCTCGAAGACGTTCGACAACGCAACCAGCTGCTCGTCGGAGAA
>DATLMT010000335.1:0-6369 GCA_035537135.1 Burkholderiaceae bacterium
GATCAGTGTTACCTGTGCGACATGTGCTACATGAGCAAGTGCCCGTACGTTCCGCCGCATCCGTGGAACGTCGACTTCCCGCACACGATGTTGCGTGCGAAGGCGGTGCATTTTCGGAAGCACGGCGCCTCCGGTAGCGACAAGTTTTTGACATCGACCGACAAGCTGGGCCGATTTGCTGGGATTCCGATCGTCACGCAAGCGGTCAACGCGATCAATCAAAGCGCGCCCGCGCGCGCGGCGATGGAAAAGCTGATGGGAGTCGACCGCGAGGCATGGCGCCCGGAGTTTGCATTAAAGAAGTTTCGCGACGCTGCGCGCGCGAATTTTTCGGCTCCCGTGCGCAACGGTGCTAAAACACCCGGCAAGGTCGCCATTTATTCAACTTGCTACATCAATTACAACGAGCCCGGGATCGGGCACGACTTGATCGCGGTCCTCGACCACAACGAAATTCCGTACGTGCTGGTCGACAAGGAAGCTTGCTGCGGCATGCCCAAGCTCGAGATCGGCGATCTTGATTCGGTCGAGCGATTGAAAAACTTCAATATTCCGCCCCTGGTGGAGCTGGCGCGCGAGGGCTACGCGATCCTAACGGCCGTCCCTTCCTGCACTCTGATGTACAAGCAGGAGCTGCCGCTGATGTTTCCGGAAGATGCCGACGTGCAGCTCGTCAAGCTGGCAATGTGGGACCCGTTTGAGTATCTGGTAGCGCGCCGACGTGACGGGCTGCTTAAGTCCGATTTTAAAAAGCCGCTTGGCACCGTGTCGTACCACGTACCTTGTCACGCGCGCGTACAAAACGTTGGTCGCAAAACCGAGGAATTGTTGAAGTCCCTTCCGGACACCGTCGTCAATACGGTGGAGCGCTGCTCGGGCCACTCGGGCGTGTGGGGAACGCGTAAGCAGTTTCATGGGATGGCGTTGAAGATTGGCAAACCGGTTTTCCGCAACATGGCGGGCGCCAAGCCCGATTACATCAGCTCGGATTGTTCGCTGGCGGGTCACCACATCGCCCAAGGAATCGAGCAATTCGCGAAAGAGGCGCGGGAGGGCAAGGCCCCAGTCGTAGCGCACCCCCTGACACTGATCAGAATCGCCTACGGGCTGTGAAGCGATGCCGGGTCGGATAGCGCGTGACAGTCTGTTGACGCTCGAAGCGTATGCGCGTGAGCGCCAAAAATTTCGCGCTAAGGTCATAGCACACAAGAAAAATCGCACGGTGCACCTTGGCGAGCACATCACATTGATTTTCGAGGACGAGTTCACCATCCGCTATCAAATTCAGGAGATGCTTCGTATCGAAAAGACATTCGAGGAGCGCGGCATCCAGGATGAGCTTGACGCCTACGTGCCGCTGATTCCCGACGGCGGCAATCTGAAGGCGACGATGATGATCGAGTACGAGGATCCGGTGCTGCGCAAGGCTGAGCTGGCGCGGCTTAAAGGCGTCGAGAATCGCGTCTATGTCGAAGTAGATGGTTTTTCCCGGGTGTACGCAGTGGCTGACGAAGATCTACCTCGAGAGAACGAAGAAAAAACGTCTTCGGTTCACTTCCTTCGCTTTGAGTTCGAGTCACAGATGATTCGTGCTTTCCAGCAGGGCGCAGCGGTTGCCCTGGGTATCGAGCATGCGTACTACCCGGCGCGGGTCGACGAGGTTGCGCCCGAGGTGCAGGCCTCGCTCGCACGGGATTTCAGTACGAGTTGATGAACGCGTAAGCACGGGATGGCCGTCAGTTGCCAGATACTGTATAAAATCACAGTATTGAAGGACCCACCGACTGATGCGTCGAAGTGAATCTGAAGCGCCCGACGTCCCCGTGGCATGGGTGCGCAAAGGACGCGGCGCAGTTTCGAACATCGCGCATCGTTTCGAATCGGTGATGCGTGAGATCGATGGCGATGCGGCTGAAGCCGAGCGCATCGCTGCGGATGTCGACGAGACGCTGCCCCCACTGGTGACCTCGACAACCCTCGAGACCGCCAAAAGTCTGATCACGTACAACGAGTCGCCGGATATCGGATTTGACCGTTCGATTAATCCGTATCGCGGCTGCGAGCACGGTTGCATTTACTGTTTCGCGCGCCCCACGCACAGCTTTCTTAATTTATCTCCAGGCCTTGACTTCGAGACGAAGCTGGTCGCGAAACACAATGCTGTCGAGCTGTTGCAGCGTGAGCTGGCAGCGACGGGCTACAAGCCGGAGGTTCTTGCGCTCGGCGTCATCACTGACGCTTATCAGCCGATCGAGCGTGAGCTCAGGTTGACACGCGGCGTCGTTGAGATCCTCACGCGCGCACGCCACCCGTTTAGTCTGATCACTAAGTCGTCGCTGATCGAACGCGACATCGACCTGCTGACTCCCGCTGCGGCCGACGGCACTGTCGCTGCGACGATCAGCATCACCACGCTTGACCATTCGCTGTCACGAATTCTGGAGCCCCGCGCGGCAAGTCCTGCGCGCAGGCTTCGCACTGTCGGCGCGCTGGCAGCCGTGGGCATTCCAGTCACCGTCAATATGGCGCCGATCATCCCGTTCATCAACGAGCCCGAGATCGAGCGTGTGCTTGAAGCCGCGGCCAATGCAGGCGCGTGGCAAGCCCACTACACAGTGCTGCGTCTGCCGTGGGAAGTTGCTCCGTTGTTCATGCAATGGCTGGAAGCGCATTTTCCTGATCGCAAGGAGCGTGTGATGAACCGCTTGCGTGAAATGCGCGGTGGCAAGAACTATGACTCACAATTCGGTAAGCGGATGACGGGCGAGGGTACGTGGGCGGCGTTGATTCGGCAGCGTTTTAACAAAGGTGCCGCCAAGTACCGTCTCGACCGCGAGATCGCGCAGCTGCGCAACGATTTGTTTAGTCCGCCACGTCTTGCGACCCCGCAGCTAGATTTGTTCTAGTCGCTGAGATCAAGGGCGCACCTTTAGCGCGTATTCGAAATACGTTTGCGTCAACAGTGCGATCGTCGTCATTAACACGGCGGCACCGACGAACAACGCGGTCGCTGCGACTAGCACTGCGTCCCACCCGCTGCGATTGCGCCTTTGCTGCCCGGCATTAAATCGGGCGTCGAAGCGATCGTCTGGCGTCAGCGCGATGAAAAGCGCCTGCATGAAACCCGCAATCACCGGCACCATAATGATGAAAAATGCGGGAGTCTGATACCAGTTGTCGACGCCGATGAGCAACGGCAGAGCGATTAACGTGACGCTCAGCGGGAGCCACCAAAGCCGTTGCCCGAGGTAGAGCCGATTCAGGCCAAGTGCCCCGGTCAGCGACGCTATCAGCGCGGCGAGCGCTTTGTGCCGAAAGTGCTTCATTGCCTCAATATAGGTGCTCACGTACCGGGTTGCCGATGCCAGGCGCGACGGATACAATCGCGGGCTTTTCTGCAGCGTGGCCTGGCGAAGTGCGGGCATTGGCAACTAGGGAATTTTAAAATGGTCGTTATTCGGCTTGCACGCGGCGGCGCCAAAAAGCGCCCGTTTTTTAATATCGTTGCCACCGACTCGCGCAACCCGCGAGACGGCCGCTTCATCGAGCGCGTCGGTTTTTACAACCCTGTCGCTGCGGGTTCAGAACCCAAGTTCCGGATCGCGTCAGACCGGCTTGCATACTGGACCGGAGTTGGCGCCAAAATGTCGCCCACCGTGGCGCGACTAGTCAAAACGAATCCTGCGACGGCGACGAACACCGGCCCTGCGGCAACAGCAGCGGCCCCGGCCGAGGAGCAGGCCGCGACAGCTTAGTGGTTGGGGTGTGGCACCCCGCGATTTAATCCAACTTGGGGCTGTGCGCGGAGCCTATGGATTGAAAGGCTGGGTTCGGGTTGCGCCGTTTGCCGCCGATGGCGGTGTGCTGGAAGCGGTGCGGCGCTGGTGGTTGCTTGGAAGCGCCTCATCCCAAAGTCTGACGTTGCAGGCAGTAAGGCGGCATGCGACGTCGATACTTGCCAAATGGGAAGGGTGTGAGAGCAAAGAAGCCGCAGATGCATTAAAGGGCCGGACAATCGCGATCGCGCGCAGCGATTTTCCGGCGTTAAATGACGGCGAACATTATTTGAGCGACGTCGTTGGTTACCGCGTGGTGAACCGCGAAGGCTGCGAACTCGGTACTGTATCCGGCATTCGCAGCGGAGCGGGGACGCAGTGGCTCGAGTTGGAACCAAGCGAAAAGAGTGAAGCGGTATTGATTCCCTTGATCGAGCAGTACGTCGACGCCATCGAGGGCGACGCGCGGACGGTCAAAGTCGATTGGCAAAGCGACTGGTGATGATGCGTTTTGATGCGATCACGCTGTTTCCGTCGATGTTCTCGGCAATTGTCGATTACGGAATCACTCAGCGCGCGCACGCTGAAGGGCGATGGTCGCTTCGCACTTGGAACCCGCGCGATTTCGTGACTGATGCGCATCGAACGATCGACGATCGGCCGTACGGCGGCGGACCAGGCATGGTGATGATGGCGCAGCCGCTGGCAGATGCGCTCGTCGCGGCGAGAAAAGACGGAGGCGGCGCCCGGGTGATTGCGCTTGCCCCTAATGGGGCGCGGCTGACCGATGAACGAGTGCGCCAACTTGCTCGGACAGGTGAACCGCTAGCGCTCGTGTGCGGTCGCTACGAAGGTATCGATCAGCGGTTTATCGATGTGTGCGTCGATGAAGTTGTGTCGATCGGCGACTTTGTTATGTCGGGCGGGGAGATCGCCGCAATGGCGTTGATCGATGCCGTCGTCCGGCACCTGCCGGGTGCGCTGAAGGAGGCGTCGGCGGCCGACGAATCATTTGCCGTCGGCTTGTTGGACGCGGCGCATTACACGCGGCCTGAGAGTTGGAGCGGCGTGACGGTACCGGAGGTGCTGTTGTCGGGGCACCATGCGGAAATTGCGCAGTACCGCCGGCATCAGGCAATTGGGTTAACGGCGCGGCAGAGGCCGGATTTGATCGCTGGCGCTCGCGCGGCCGGGCAATTAAGCGCCCAGGATGAAAAGCAGTTGGAAAAGCAGTCGAGTGAGAGGCAGTTGGAACATCGTTGAATTAGCCATCCTCTGGCGCGAGAAAAAAAACTTAGACTCTCGTGGCACGATGGATTCAGGAGAACAAAAGTGAACGTCATTCAGCAACTGGAGCAGGAAGAGCTGGCCCGTGTCAGCGCTAACAGGGAAATGCCGGTGTTCGCGCCGGGCGACACCGTGGTCGTCAACGTCAACGTCGTCGAGGGCACTCGCAAGCGCGTGCAGGCCTACGAAGGCGTTGTGATTGGTCGCCGTAACCGTGGGCTGAATTCATCGTTCGTGGTGCGCAAGGTGTCGAGCGGCGAAGGTGTCGAGCGCACGTTCCAGCTGTATTCGCCGACGATTGCATCGATCGAGGTCAAGCGCCGCGGCGACGTGCGCCGCGCCAAGCTGTATTACCTGCGCGATCGCTCGGGCAAGTCGGCGCGCATCCGCGAAAAATTGCAGCATAAAAGCGCTGCCGATAAAACCGCGGCGGATGCAGCCGCGGGCCGAGCGGCGCGAGCTAAAAGCGAATAGTCGCGCTTGTTCCAACGAAAGCCGCCCGCTCGGCGGCTTTTTTTCGCTGCGATGACGCCCGACAAAGACGTCGACCCTTTGGCATTAACGCCAATCTTCGAGCCCGAAGCGGTTCCGCATGATCCGGCTTTTGCGGCGACTGAAGTGCGTGGCGCTGCTGTTGCGCCCGGCGAGCTCCGTGTGTCGGCGCTCAGGCAGCGCTTTGCATCGCCACCCGCGTGGCAGCCCGAGCTGCGGGCCGACGTCCGTTTGTTCAATCCGGACCAGCCGCCGCGTGCTGCCGCGGTATTAATCCCGCTGATTGTTCACGCTGAGGGAACTTGCGTGCTGCTGACGAAGCGCACGGCGCACTTGCATGACCATGCGGGTCAGATCAGTTTTCCGGGCGGCCGCGTCGACCAAAGTGACACCGATGCGATCGCGACGGCGTTGCGCGAAGCCCACGAAGAAATCGGTTTGCCGCCCGCGCAAGTCGACGTGATTGGAACGTTGCCGGAGTATCTGACCGCCACCGGATATAAGGTGACGCCTGTGGTCGGCCTGATCGAGCGTCCGTTCTCCCCCGTGCTCGATGCGTTCGAGGTTTCCGAAATATTCGAGGTGCCGCTTGCGTTCCTGATGGATCCGATCAATCACGAGCGCAGAATTTTCCAACTCGACGGCGTGGGAAAAGTGAGCCGCACGTTTTATGCGATGCCGTATGCAACACCGCAGCGTGCCGCCGAAGGTCGGCGCTATTTCATCTGGGGCGCGACAGCTGCCATTGTGCGCAACTTGTATCAATTCCTTCGCGCATAATTTACGCAGGGGAGCCGGCGCTGGCGTGCCGGCA
>DATLMT010000336.1:0-5180 GCA_035537135.1 Burkholderiaceae bacterium
GACGTCGACATAGTCGCGTGGTTGCAGCGAACCGGTCGCACCGACCAGATCCTCGATGTCTGCACGCTGCACTGTGCCGAAGATCAGCTCATCGGCCTTCTTGGTGGCGCCACCCCACGCCTTCCACGCCCACCAGCCGCCGGCGGCAATGACGAGCGCTAGCACGGTGAGAGCAGCGGGACGAATCCATGGTCGGCGTAACAGAAGTGCGTTCATCAATTTGCAATCAGTAGAAATGGGCTTGGGTATTCAACGCGCGGACATCACCAGTTGCGGACGGTTGTGGCTGCACCCAATCTGCTGTTCGGAAACATGTGTATCCGAATGAAACACAGCTCGCTATCTGGCGCTAACCGCGCGAGCGAAATGGCGAGCACGTAGCTACAGCAACCTGATGCGCGCGGAGCGCAGCTACGGCAACTCGAACCGATAAACATCCAAGCCGAGGCCTTTCCCGGCAAGCAACGCAGAAGGCTTGTTCTTCAGATATCGATCGAGGAACTCGATTCCGTACCGATCGATCAGATAAGCGTTGGGTTTCGCCTTCAGGCACGCGACTACGTTCGGTTGCCCGGAGCACAGCAGGTTGGCCCATTCGAGATGTGTGCCACCTTTGAGCTTCACGAAGTACTTGGGGGCCGCTGTCAGCGCATAGGCGCCTTGCGCCCCTTCGAGGCTGGTCGTGATGCCCCAGTCGAACTGCGCACCCTGATACATCACGGGCACGTCGAGCCGCGCCAATGTTTTATTCGTGATAAATGGCAGCACGTATGGCGAAAGCGCCAGCACCGCCTTGACGTTTGTGTGTTTCCACGAGGGCCAGGCACCCGCCATGCCGATTGTGGTGTACCCGCCGAGCGAATGTCCGATGAGACCAATGCGTTGTGCATCCACCGCGGGGCCAAGCTGCTGATCGTTTTCCACCAGGTCGATGACGGTGCGCAGGTCGAGCAGGCGATCCCGATGGCTGCGCTCGCTCCAACGCTCGGGTTCAAGGAACGATTGATCGGTGCGCATATTGGCGAAATTGTGCTCGTCACTGCCGATCGCACAGACGGCATCCTTGTGATCAGGCGCAGCGACGACGTAGCCGTGACGCGCCAGCTCTTCCGTCAGGAACAGCGACTGCAGCGCGCAGCCGCCGAGCCCGTGCGAAAACAGCACGAGCGGCACGCGCGGACATGCAGAGGGGGGCGCGTCCTTGGCGACGCTGCCCATGAACCCGCCGGTCGCCCGCGAATACGCCAACGGCTGCTCGCTGGCTGCCGCCGGATACCAGACCGCGACTTTGCGGCCATTTTCCATCGCGAGCACTCGATAACCGGCGGCCTGGCGGGCAGTGCAGTCGGCCGCCAGCGCGCTCGAGCTCGCTATCGCGCACATCAGCGCCGCGATACGCACAAGATTCGGTAGAAGTTCGCCGCAGCAAGGGGATTCGGTCATTGTCGCAAATGATAGGTTCCGCTACTTACGCACAACGGAAGACTGAGATGAACCGCTTCATCCTGTGCACAGCGTTTTGCATGCTTGCTTCGTCTGCGGTTAATGCGCAGGTACCGGACACTGTGTTCATCGAGGAGCTCACCTGGACCGAGGTGCGTGACGCCATCAAGGCCGGCAAGACCACCATCATCTTTCCGACCGGCGGCACAGAGCAGAACGGTCCGCACATGGTGCTCGGCAAGCACAACTTCATCGTTAAGCATGCGGCGGAGCAGATTGCGCGCCGGCTCGGCAACGCGCTCGTTGCGCCGGTGCTCGCCTACGTGCCCGAAGGCAACATTGATCCCCCAGGTGGCCACATGCGATTCGCCGGCACGATCTCGTTGCCCGACGACGTCTTCGGCAAAGTGACTGAGTATGCCGCGCGCAGCTTCAGGGCAAACGGCTTTAAGGACATTGTGCTGATCGGTGATAGCGGCGAAAACCAGAAAGCGTTGCAGTCCGTGGCCGCCGCTCTAAACAAGGAGTGGACGAAGGCCGATGCACGCGTGCATTTCGCATCGGACTACTACAAAGAGAGTCCCTTCCGCGAATGGTTGCAAGGCCAGGGGGAAAGGCGCGATGACCTCGGCACGCACGCGGGCATCGTCGATACGTCGCAGATGATGGCGGTGAACCCGAATGGGATTCGCAACGACAAGCTTGCGCCGGGCGGTGACCGCAACCTCACTGGAGTGACCGGCAACCCGGCGCGGGCGAGCGTGGCGTATGGAAAGAAGGGACTGCAGATGAAGATCGACGCAGCGGTTGCGCAGATTCGGAAGATGATCGCGGCCAAACGTGGTTGAGACAGTGTCGGCCATGTGCTGATTCGGCCATTTATCTGATCCTGGCGCGGCGAAACGACCGGTTTTAGGCGGGCAATTTGCCGCGTTCGGCTATCGGCGCCGATTGCCCGCTTACAGGCTCGTTTTTAACAATTTGCGCATGTCAATGCGACGTAGTCTTGTGCAATGCAAGACAATTCCGCCAGATTCCGGGCGATACAAATCCGAGCGTCCGCGCTGACCGCTAACGCGTCGGGACGCGCCGCTGGCGACATGCTGATAGAGCTGGACGCCATGCAGCGTGAGCTGAGGTCAGCCGAGTCCGCGCGCACCGACGTATTCGTCGCCGCGGTCTTTGCCGTTGTCGCGGGCTTCAACGCACTTGGGCGCGCACAGAAGATGGGGCCGTTGCTCGAACGCGCGATCGATATTTGCCGCGACCTTCCCGATCGGCGCCTACTGCGGCGTGCGCTTTCGCTGCATGGGTATTTCACAGGCGACATCATCAACGCGCCGGCTGCACTGAGCAGTCTGCAGGAAGCGGTAGAGCTGGCGCGCGAAATGGAAGACCCGGTTGCCGAGGTGTCTACCGTCGTCAACCTGGGCGTTGTTCTCACGAACATCGGATGGGATGACAACGCGCAAAAAGCTTTTCAGCTCGCCTGGGATGTGTACGAGCGCTGGCCGCAGGCGTTCGAAGGTGCCGATGCAAGCGGAGCTCCAGCGGCGCTGATGGCCGCGGCGGCGGCAGCCAACACCGCAGCGATTTCGTCGCAGTTGAATGACGTCGAGCGTGGATTGGAGTTCAGCACACGTGCGCGAGCACTGGCGCAGAGTCAGAACGCCAACGCTCAGCACCGGACAGTTCAGCTGCATTACGACAACATCCATTGCATCCTGCTAGCGAAGGCCGGGCGCTTGAAAGAAGCAAAGGCTGTCGCTGAATCGATGTTCGCGACCGCCAAGGGTTCGAACAATGTGCGCTGGGAGTACCTGGCGTTGCAAGCGGCGGGAATCGTCGAGGTTCGCAACGGCAAGGTCGATGAGGGTTTGGAGCTGTTGAAAAAATCGCATCGGCGTGCTGCTTCCATCTCGACCGGCATGGAAGTGCCTGCACACCTGATGCTGGCCGACGCGTACCGCTACGTCGGGAAATCGGAAGAGGCGCTGCAGGTGATGCGCGACGTGTCGGTGCTTCTGAAGAAGATGCAGCGGCTGCACTTCGACCGCGCCGACCCTCAGGCGAGCGAGCCCGATGACCGTGAGTGGGAGAACACCCGGCCGCTGGGATGGGAAGACAACATCACGATCGACAGCAAGCTGGTCGCGCTCGAGAACCTGGCCGCCGCGGCGGAAGCGAAACAGGAGCCGAGCGGCGAGCACACGATTCGCACCGGTGCACTGTCGCGACTGGTCGCTGCCAGGCTCCCGTGGGCCGTTGAACTGCTCACCACGATTGAGCGCGCGGCACGCCTGCACGACGTGGGCAAGGGCTCCGTGCCGGAAACACTGCTGCGGCAGCGCGGCCCTTTGACATGGCAGGAAAAGGAATTCCTGCATTCACATGCGAAGTTCGGCGAGGAGCTGATACGCGAGCAGTTGGGCACTGAACGCGGCGCCGTATACGCGCATGTGGCGCGATCCCATCACGAGCGCTTCGACGGCAACGGCACGCCCGACGCGCTGTCCGGGCAGGACATTCCGCTCGAAGCACGCATCGTGCACGCAGCCGATGCCTACGACTCGCTGACGCACGATCGGCCGTGGAGAAAGGCACTTCCGCACGACGAAGTGCGCATTTATCTGTGCACGGAAAAGAGCGCGCAGTTCGATCCGGCAGTAGTGGACGCGCTGTTGCAAGTCGTCAAAGACCTTCGCGCCACCGGGCGCAGTCTGGACGATCAGCTGGTCGAAAAAGCTGAGCCGTCGGAGTTCGTTAAAGCACGCCGCGCGCTCGGGAAGCTGTTCCTGAATTGAGCTCCCGCCGCTGCGGTTTGTCGTAGGCTATGACGACCGATGGCGCTGCTACAGCTAACCGAAGAACAAATCCGCACCTGGACTCGGGCACAGAAGGACGAGTGGTGGTTTAAGAACGTCTTCCGCGGTGATATGCCGCAGCTGACGCTTCGCTCCGCGCTGACCGGGTTTCTGCTCGGCGGTGTGCTGGCAGCGACTGCGCTGTACATCGGCGCCAAAACCGGCATCAGCATCGGTGTCGGCCTTACCTCGGTGATCCTGGCATTCGCGCTGTATCGAATCATGCACAGCGTAGGGATCGCACAGGACTTCACGATCCTCGAGAACAACTGCACGCAGTCGATCGCGACTGCCGCCGGCTACATGATCACGCCGATGGTCTCTAGTCTCGCGGCTTACATGCTTGTCACCGGCCAGATTATTCCGTGGTGGCACATGGTGGTGTGGATGTGCGTGGTGTCGATCATCGGCGTGCTGCTGGCATTTCCGATGAAGCGGCGCTTCATCAACGAAGAACAACTGCCGTTTCCCGAAGGCCGCGCGAGCGGTGTCGTCCTTGATGCGCTGTACACCGGTGCAGCGAGCGCCGGCATGTTCAAAGCGCGCCTGCTCGGCATTACTGCACTGATCACGGGTGCGTATCAGGCCATCGTCAGCGACGGATGGATGAATCTGCTGCAGTTCAAGATTCTTCGAATGCATCAGTGGGCGGGTCTGAAAGAGCCGTGGACATTTCACGAGCGGCTCGACACTTACTACTACGCCGCGGCGGATAAGGTGAACGTGTGGATACCGACGATTCTCGGCACTGACATCCGCCAACTCGGGCTGCGTTTGACTCTGGACGCGGCAATGCTCGGCGTTGGTGGTCTGATGGGAAT
Source organism: Burkholderiaceae bacterium (assembly GCA_035537135.1). Lineage (GTDB taxonomy): Bacteria > Pseudomonadota > Gammaproteobacteria > Burkholderiales > Burkholderiaceae_F > JACCZX01. Next base: position 5,129 of record DATLMT010000336.1, read on the forward strand.
TGCGATCGCGACGAGCTGCCTGCTTGGCGCGTTCATCAACTTCGTGATTCTT
>DATLMT010000337.1:0-4311 GCA_035537135.1 Burkholderiaceae bacterium
CAGCGCCAGAATCTCGATCGGGTCGCACTCACCGGCCCCGATGCGCTCGACCACTTCGATCTTCAGCTTGCCGCCGCCGAAGTCGCGTCCGTTCGCACTCTTCAGGATGTCCGCCACCCGCCGCCCTTCGATGCGTGCACCTTGCAATTGAAGGTCGCGCTCGGGTGCGGGATCAGCAATAACGAGAACGCTTAACTGATTGTTGACTGGCGGGCTGAGGCCGGGCGCCTGTGACAGCAGCGTCCTGAACTGCCGCGACAACTGCAGGTCGGTACCCAACCATCGCAACGGCGCCGCACCGCTGCGAGATGGAAAGCACGTCATCTCCCATGGAAACGCTGCGGTCGCGCGATCAAGAATTAAACGCAGCGGCTGATCCCCGTCGAGCACATCGGCAAAGTCGTGCGGCAACAGATAGTCGTGCAACAGCCGCCCGTATTTCTCCTGCTCCTCTCGTGTGCTCGCTTCACGCAGCGCGCGCGCGGCTTCTAGCGCAAAGTGTTGATTGACCCTGACCTCGCGCACCGGCACTACTGCTTGCTGGCTCAGCGCGGAGAAGCGATAGACGCCTTCTTCGTCGGGCCTGCACTCTACGGTAATCCGCACTTCGTCGGTGCGCGTGCCGCTGGCGGCGCTCTTCAAAGGCGCCGGCTTTCGATCGCGGCGCTCGGCTTCACGCGCCCGCTTTATTTCCTGCGGACTTGCTTTCCTTATCGTGATTTGAGCCGACGACAGCGATTTGGTCGCGCTCAACTCAATCAGCTTCTCCCTCAGCTCGAAAAAACGCGCAGCCGAGCGCTCGATAATGATCACCTGCAGCTGTGTCGGCGCGTCACCTCCGCTGCTCAACTGCTCGAGTCCATTTCCGAGCCCTTCAAGAATCTCTCGCAGCGCAGTCTCGCGATTCAGATTGCCGTTGCCGGCGCCAACCAGCACCGTCGCGATCGTCGAGTAGCCCAGCGCGCCCGCGCCCTGAGCAACGTTGGACATCACCAGACGTAAATCGCTGGCGCCAAACCGACCGAACTCACCCATGCCCGCCACGATGACCGACTCGGCGGCAAGGCGTCCCGCAGTAGGCACGTAGAAGGTTTCACCGAGCGTCCCGGCAATCATCCCTTGCCGCACCGCGCGCGTGATCCATCCGTCAAGCCGTTTGTCGATCGCACCGATCGCGTTGGTCGGCAAGACGCCGCGGTAATGCCCGACGACAACGACCGGCGCCGCGATCTCCGCGACATCGCCGAACTTGACTGCGACCTGAAGTTGCGCAAGCTTGCTCGGAGCAGCTTTCTTCGGACGTGTCGACGCACTGTGCTCTGCAGGCGGCTTTGGCATCGATCGCGTGCTGGCGCCGAGCGCGGCCTTGATGATCGCTTCCTCGGCGAAACGTTTCTCTTCGTCGGTGAGCTGCGACTCGCTGGTGACGTTGCGATTGGCAATGCGCCCGAGCTCTTCAAGCATCCGCTTGTCGGCCGCCGAGCGATAAGCGCGCATCGAGGGGGCCACTCGCTGAGCACCGCGCAATACGGAAGTACCCAGCACATCAGTCTCGCCCGTTTGCAGCAGCTCATCGACTGCGCTCAACACCGTCTCATTGCGGGCCAGATCTCCGTGCGCTTCATCCACGTAATAGGTTTTGACGCCGGGCAGCAGGCCGAGCTCATGCGAGACACGGCCATCGCCGTCGCTGGTCAGCTCGTATTCGAATTCGCCAGGCGCGACAATCGACATGCCTGCGGGTGTCACGCGCTTGCACCCGGCAACGTAAATCATGCGCTCCGGATCGATCGCCGATTGTTCGAGATCGGCGTGAAAGCGGAAGGTGCGATTCAGATGCAGTTGTGACACGCCGGGCGCCGCGCCCCATGTGTCTTTCTGATAGATCGCGTGCAAGTGCGGCTTCAGTTTCGCCGGGGCCGGCAACAGCATGTACGACCCGACAAACGTGTTGCTGATTTCGAGCAGCTCGTTCAGGCTGTGCGCCAGATCGACACGCGCCAGCATCTCGATGGTCTCGTCCGAGCCTGTGAGCACCGATGGAATGGCGAACGACCCATAGTTGGGAGTGCCAAGCATGATCAGGCGCCCGCCCGCGACCAGGTCGGAATCTTTCATGCCCTCCCACACCTGCGGATGGCGTCGAATGAAGTTGCGCGCGACCAGGCCACCGAGCGAATGCACGACAACATGGCACGGCCGGTCGGCGAACCGTGCGCGGATGAAGTCAGCGAGAAGATCCGACGCCTGATCGATATCGCGGCGCCAGTCGTACGCAAGCGGCTCGACATTCCAGCGTGCGCGCAGCGCCATTACGGCGCGCGCATAAAACGTCTTGTTGACGCCGGAAGCGAGCACGCGAAGGCGGCCGTCAGCTTCTGCGTTGCCACTCGAAGCGAGCCTCAGCTCGTTCAGGCGACCGCGGATGATGCGCCACAGATTGATCCAGATGTGATCCTTGTCCCCGCCCGCATCGATAACATCGAGGTTCGATCCGGTGATACCGGGCAGAAAGACAACGTTGCCGATCGGCGCCTGACGTGAACGAACGAGCTTCGCGCGGCGCGCAAGCCTTTTTAGGTGCTGTTGTTCGTCTTCGTCGAACAGCCGATCAACCTCGGCCTGTGCTTTGGTGCGTTTGCCGCGCGGCGCGGGGGAAGCCAATGCGTTTTCGAGACGGTCCCAATCGGGATCGGCGTACACATCGGGCGCAGTTCGCGTTCTCGATGTGCTGGCCAGCTTGCTGGTCTTTCGCGGCTTATTTTTTCGCTGCTTGCGCTGGGCCATGGCGTTTCCTGAATGCTTCTGGCATCTTCACTGGTGGCCTACACGCAGGCAAGACTCTGTTCAGGGGATTCGGTCTCGCGTGCGATACAGCCGATAAAAATAACCACCCACAGCAATCGCGACGATCGTCAATGACACCGGCTGCAGCCACGCGTCCACTTCGGTGAAGCGCTTGCCGAGCAGAAAGCCCAGGCCCGTGAGCAAGGCGGACCACGCCAGCGTTCCAACACTGGACCACAACAGGAATCGTCGCAATCCCAACCGCGCGATTCCCGCTGGCACCGAGATCACACTGCGCACAGCCGGGATCAAGCGACCGATGCAGACAGCGACATCGCCGTAGCGGTCGAGCCATCGCTGCGCACGATCCACATCGGACTCCGAAATCGTCAGCCAGCGGCCGTAGCGCTGAGCCGCGTACTTGAGTCGCTCCGTCCCCAGCCAGTAGCCGAGGCCGTACCATGCGAGCGCGCCGACCAAAGAGCCTGCACTGCCGGCGATGACCGCGCCGACCGGTTCGATGTCTCCTCTGGCTGCGGCGTATCCCGCGAACGGCATGATTAACTCGGAGGGAATCGGCGGGAAAACATTCTCGACAAACATCAGCAAGAACAGCGCCGAGTAGCCATGCTCACTGATGAAGCCGGTGATCCAATCTGACATCAGGCAGAACCTTTCAGACTGGACCGCTGGTGGGTGGTACAGGGTTCGAACCTGTGACCCCTGCCGTGTGAAGGCAGTGCTCTACCGCTGAGCTAACCACCCGCTTGACTCGGAAATACGAGGACGCGAATTATTGCACGGGCTCGCGTGCTGTTTGCTTGCCTTACGATGCTCCGGTTGAGCTTGCGGAGGCAATCTGAATCTCTCGCACACTCTGTTTCGCGTCGCGCGCCGATGGCCTCGTGCGGTAGCGGTTATCGAGCGTGATCGTGTCGAGCTCAGCTATCAGCAACTGTCGGAGCGTTCGCTGCGCCTCGCTTCTGCGCTAGTTGCTCTCGGTGCAATGCCAGGGACGCGCGTCGCGCTGCTGATGCACAACTGTGCCGCGTATGTGGAGCTGATGTATGCCTGCTGGGCCGCCGGCGTCTGCGCGGTTCCAATCAACATGCGGTTGCATCCGAAGGAAGTCGCTTTCATTCTCAACGACGCGGACGTGCGTGTGGTGTTTGTCACTGATGAAATCGACACGACGTCAATTGCGGCCGAGCGCGGCACCGCGACGCACTTTATCCACGTCGAGGGCGCGGAGTATCGCAACTTAGTGCGCTCCGAGCTGCTGCCGATACCGCGGATCGATTCGGCGCAAGCGCCCGCTTGGTTGTTCTACACCAGCGGCACCACCGGGCGGCCGAAAGGTGTCGTGCTGACTCATCGGAACCTGCTGGCGATGACGCTTAACTACCTGTCCGACGTCGACCATGCCGCCGTCGGCGACCATCTGCTGCATGCGGCGCCGATGTCGCATGGCTCCGGGCTGTACATGATCCCGAACATCACCGCCGGCGCGACGCAGCTGATTCC
>DATLMT010000338.1:0-3477 GCA_035537135.1 Burkholderiaceae bacterium
AAAAGGCGCCCGAAATAACAGCCTGCGATGCAATCACGGTAGCCGCCGTCGAGAGCAACACCAGGGGCAATTGCAATTGACTCGGCGCAAGCAGAAAAAACGGATTGGCGGCGGCCTTTGGATCTGACAGCACCAACGCGCCTTGGCCGAAGTAGTTCAGCACTAGGCACGGCATCACGATCCAGAACCACGCGGTGCGAACCGGGTGTGCACCCAGATGACCGATGTCGGCATACAGGGCCTCCACTCCGGTGAGTGCCAGGAACACCGCACCCAACGCAAAAAAAGTTTTGGAGGGCTCAGCTGCGGCGTAACGCAGTGCATACAAAGGATCGAGCGCCATCAAAATCTGCGGGTGGCCGACGATCTGCCATAGCCCGAGCCCGCCAAGAACGGCGAACCAGACGAACATGATCGGCCCGAAGGCCCGTCCAACTGTCGTCGTGCCCTTGCTCTGCACGAAAAACAGCGCGACCAGCACCACCAGCGTCAGCGGAATAACGTAAGGCGCAAACATCGGTGACACGACCTGCAAGCCTTCCGCTGCTGACAGCACAGAAATAGCCGGAGTCACTACACATTCGCCAAAGAACATGGCCGCGCCCAATAAACCCGCGCCAATTGCGGCCCTGCGGAAGCGACCCTCAGCCGGGATCTGCCGCAGCACTAAGGCCAATAACGCGAGAATCCCGCCCTCACCGTCGTTGTCGGCACGCAAAACCAGCAGCATGTACTTGATCGATACGATCAGCGTGACTGCCCAGAAGATCATCGACAAAACGCCGAAAACAGCCTCCGTCGTGACGCCCACGCCATGTTCGCCAGCCAGACTTTCCTTGAACGCATACAGTGGGCTGGTGCCGATGTCGCCGTAGGCGACACCGAGAGCTGCCAACAGAATGGCCGGCGACAGTTTCCGATCCGATGGAGTCATCGAATCAGCAGATGGAACTGTTGAGAACAACCAAGTGAGACGACGTTGGCTGGAGAAAAGCCACGGATCGTACTGCACCCTGCGCAGTCGTTGCCGCAACCGCACCGGCGCGACGCTAGGTCATTTCACGCTGCCAGTGCGTTTAACTCGCTTCTTAGTGTCGGCGGCAGTGTGTCGATGACCAGGTAGTAGCCGGTGCCGCGCTGACTTTCGATGCGTACGTCTTCGATACCCGCCGCCCTGAGCCGCGAGCGAATGCGCGACACGAGTGCATCGATGCTGCGTCCGCCGCCCCCGCCGTTGCCCGCGGAGCCGATGAACTTGGCGGTCGTCTCGCGGCTTACCGCGTGGCCATAACGCACCAGCAGCAACCGCAGCATTGCAAATTCCACGCGGGTGAGACGCAATGTGATGTGTCGCACCGTCAACGTCGTTAGGTCGCCGGCCATGTGCACCGGCCCAAGCTCGGCACTGGTTGCGAGCGGGTTAAGCGCAACCGAGTTTGCATGAAGCAACCGTTTGACTTTGGCGACAATGAATCGTGGTGACGCCGGTTTCGCAATGAAGTCCGCAGCACCCAGCTCGAGCGCCAGAATTTGATCGATCTCATCACGCGCGGTTGCCAACACAACGACCGGCGCGCAGCGCTGTTCGACCAGCGTGCGCAAAGCCTCGAACGCGCCGTTGCCAAATGCGTCGGCATTCAATACCACCGCATCGACTCGAATCTGTTCGAATAGCTTCACTGCCGCAGGCGCATCGTTTACCAGCAGAGCCCTCACCTTGTGTGATTTGAATGCGTCGCGCAAAGCTTGCAGGCATTCATCTGCAGCGCCGACGAGCAGACACAGGTGCTCCATCGTCTACGCTGAGGGCGAGATCGCGCTCGCCGCGCGCATCCACGTTTCGCGAATCCGCTGTCCGCTCATGCCGCGCCGGCGCCGCAGCTCGCGGAACATCGACCAGCGGGAGCCGAAGCCCGAACGCTCGGCAATCTCGGCCAGATCGGCGTCGGAGCGCTCGATCATGCGCTCCGCCGCCCGGATGCGCTTCAATCGCAGGTACGCGGCGGGAGACACACCATGCAGAGTGCGAAACAAGCGCGCCAGGTGATACTTGGACAGACTCGCTGCAGACGCGATGTCATCCAACGTGACCGCGCTGGTGTAATTGGAGTTCACATAGTCGGTGGCAGTCATTACGCGCCGGAAGAGCTCAGTCCGCGTAGGCAGGCTGGCGGGCGCAAAGGCCGTCGCCTTTCGGTGCAGCTCGTCATCGGCCGCCACAATGGCCGCGTACAGCCGCTGTACCTGCGCCGCATACCAATCGTTGTTGCCAGCCGCCGATCGCCGCGCGTCAAGGAGCGCTTGCAAGAACGGACTGACTACATCGTCATGCGGCCGCAAATGCTCGGCAAACGAATCGCGATCCGAAAATGCTCTGCGCGTTTCGCTCGAAAAGAAGATCGTCAGCGACTCGACTGCCTCTCGACGCTTACCCACGATCGAGTGCTCGCGGCGTCCGTTGATCACTAGATAGCTGTCGTCGTCGACGCAAAGCACGCGCCGCCCAATTAGACAGCTTTCTGTTCCGCGCCATACGGCGCGAATCGAAGTCGGCCCCTGAATCTTCATTGGAAGCACGCCCTGCCCCGGCGGCGACCAGACGATGATGTCGCGCTCGCCGAGCGTTGCCTCCGCCGTGCTGCAACGGCCCCCGCCGCCCGGCCTGAAATAGTCAGGAACGGATGTCATCAGGAGAACGGAGCGGCGCATTGTCTGTATATACAGATATCAAGATAAAAAAATCAGGCCCGCTGCGCGCTCGAAAGCCGCAGCAGCATCGAATTGACTTCACGCAGCGGTTGGCCCTTCAGCCGCTTCAGCACTTCGGCTTGAGCTTGTTGCCAGAGCGGCATCGCCAGCGAAAACGCTTTGCGGCCGCGCGCGGTGGCGTGCACCTGCTTCTCGCGCCGGTCCCGTCCGGCGTGCAGCGCAATCATCTTGTCGCGCTCGAGAAGCTTCAGCGTTCGAGTCAGAGACGAGTTATCCATCGCGATCGTGTTTGCAATCTTCCCCACGGTGCCATCGCCTATCGCCACCACCGCCCAAAGTACCGCAAGCTGCGTGGACCGCAGGCCGCTCGGCTTCAACTTCGCGTCGTAAACGCTCGTAAGAGCCCGCGACGCCATACGCACGTTTCCACACATGCAGTCGAATCCACGTGATCCAAACGTCTTAAGAACATTATCGTGTGTCGTCATGTCTGCGTATACAACCATTGTTGTTGGGCAGGCACGGATGCTAGCGCAATGTGATTGAACCGTAACAAACCGGGTGTGAAGTGGCTTTTTCTGGGTGCGAATTCGCGCCCAAAAAAGCACGGACCCTTGCAGGCGTCCGCCCTTTACATTCACTAGAACCGGTAACTCGCGGCAAGTACAAATGCGCGGCCGATCGGATTCGTCCACTGATCGTCGTAACCGCGCGCGTTGAAACGTGCGGTCTGGTTGGAAAACGATGGATCAGTGTTAAGCAGATTCA
>DATLMT010000339.1:0-5735 GCA_035537135.1 Burkholderiaceae bacterium
ACTGACGAAATTTTGCGTGACGTGCTCGAGCTCCCTGCTGAGCAGATCGATGCGATGCGCGAAGCCGGCGCGTTCTCGAAGGAAGCGCCAAAGAAGACGAGCGAGTATCACCCGCTGCGGGCATAACAAAAGAGGAACGAAGCATGGCAAGCAACAAGAATTCGGTTCGGACAATTCTCGACAAGGTCAAGGCCGAAGGACGCACGTCGTTGACGGCACCTGAAGGCAAGCTCGTGTGCGATGCCTACGGAATTTCGGTGCCTAAAGAAGGCGTGGCGACGTCGGCAGCCGACGCAGCGAAGCTTGCGGCGTCAATGGGCTTTCCAGTTGTATTGAAAATTGTTTCACCGACGATCCTGCACAAAACCGAGGCGGGTGGAGTCCTGGTCGGCGTGAAGACGAAAGAAGACGTCGAGCGCGGCTTCACGACGATTATGGACAACGCAAAGAAGTACGACGCGAAAGCGCAACTACTCGGCGTTCAGGTGCAGCAGATGCTCTCCGGCGGGCAGGAGGTCATCATCGGCGCGGTCACTGATCCGTCGTTCGGCAAGCTGGTTGCCTTTGGCCTCGGCGGCATTCTGGTCGAGGTGCTAAAAGACATCACGTTCCGTCTGGCGCCAGCAACGCGCGAAGACGCACTATCGATGCTGGACGGCATCGCCGCCGCGGAAGTGCTGAAGGGTGTACGCGGTGCCGCTGCAGTCGACCGCAATTCGCTTGCGATGCTGATTCAGAACGTCTCGCAGCTGATTACCGACTTTCCTGAGATCTCCGAGATGGATCTGAATCCGGTATTCGCGACGCAAAGCGGTGCGATCGCCGCCGACGTCCGAATCGTGGTGGACTGGAATCCGCCGGAGGCGCGCTATCGCCCGAAGCACGACGACATCGTGCGCGATATGAACCGCATCATGAAGCCGGATGCCGTCGCAGTGATCGGCGCGTCGGGCGAGACCGGCAAGATCGGCAACTCGGTGATGAAGAACCTGATCAATGGTGGCTACCAGGGCAAGATCTACCCGATCAACCCGTCCGCCGATGAGATCATGGGCATCAAGGCGTTCAAGAGCGTCAAGGATGTTCCCGGCGATATCGACGTTGCGGTGTTCGCAATTCCCGCCAAGTTCGTCGCCGCTGCGCTGGTCGAATGCGGCGAGAAAAAAATTCCCGGTGCCGTGTTGATCCCGTCCGGTTTCGCCGAGACCGGCAACGTCGAAGGCCAAAAGGAGATTCAGCAAATCGGCCGCAAGTACGGCGTTCGTTTGATGGGGCCGAACATCTACGGCTTCTATTACACGTGGAAGAATCTATGCGCAACGTTTTGTACTGCGTATGACGTCAAGGGCCATGCGGCGCTGTCTTCGCAATCGGGTGGCATTGGCATGGCGATCATCGGCTTTTCGCGCTCGGCCAAGATGGGCGTCTCGGCGATCGTGGGCTTGGGTAACAAATCCGATATCGACGAAGATGATCTGCTGACATTCTTCGAGCAGGACGACAACACCACGATCATCGCGCAGCATTGCGAAGACCTGAAAGACGGCCGCGCGTTTGCTGAAGTGGCGAAACGCGTGTCGAAGAAAAAACCGATCGTCATGCTAAAGGCCGGACGCACCAGCATGGGCGCACGCGCGGCAAGCTCGCACACGGGGGCCCTCGCAGGCAACGACAAGATCTATGAAGACGTGCTGAAGCAGTCGGGCGTGATCAGAGCCCGCAGCCTGCGTGACCTGCTCGAATTCGCGCGCGCGATTCCAATCCTGCCCACCCCCAAAGGCGAGAACGTTCTCATCATCACTGGAGCGGGCGGCTCGGGCGTACTGCTGTCCGATGCCTGCGTCGACAACGGCCTGTCACTGATGGCAATGCCCGCCGATCTCGATACCGCGTTCCGCAAGTTCATCCCGCCGTTCGGTGCCGCAGGAAATCCGGTCGACATCACCGGCGGCGAACCGCCAAAGACGTACCAGAACACGGTCAAACTCGGCCTCGAGGATCCGCGCATCCACGCGCTGATACTTGGCTACTGGCACACGATCGTCACACCACCGATGGTGTTCGCAGCAAAAATGGTCGAGATCGTGGATGAGATGCGGGCCAAAGGCATCGAGAAGCCAATTGTGGTTTCGCTCGCGGGCGATGTCGAGGTCGAACAGGCGGCGGAGCATCTTTTTGCCCATGGCATTCCGGCGTATCCCTACACCACCGAAACCCCGGTCGCAGTTCTCGCTGCGAAATACAAGTGGGCGCGCGGAGCGGGCGCGATGCCGAAGATGGCGCCCGCCGACTCACCAAGCCACTAGACGTCGACGCTGCGTCGCTTGGGGGAGCTCGCTGCTCGCCAGCGTTCGTCAGCCGGCGCGCCTCGTAGCCTGGTCGACATCGTTGTTATCCGACGCATTAGGCGTGGGCACGTACATCGCACGCACCTCGGCCGCATTACGGCAAGATGAAGCGACTTTCTCCGATGCACGTAGCGCGAGCGTGTGTTCGGAGGCGATTGCACGCGCAACTGCGCGGATCGTTGCGATGAATCCGCTTCGGGTCCGTTGGTACGTGTGCTTCAAGCGCAGTATGTGAGCCATCGTCAACCTCCTGTTTGGCCGCGCCTTTGCAGCGCGCCTACTTGCCCCAAAGAACTGCTGGGAAAAGCCGACTCAGCGTTCGTTTTTTTCCTGTAACCAATATTCGCCGCTTCACTTGCCGGGCGCAGTTGCGTTCGCAACATGTTGACTGCGGAATATTCACGCGGGTAACACGTCAGCCGCCGCGGCTAGACTGGCAGCACATGGGCACCAATGGACTGTCAATACCCGTCGCCGGTGCGATCACGATTGCTCTGATCGTCGCCCTTGGAATTTTTGTTTATCCGTGGCTGCTGGCACAGCGCTACGGGCGCTGGATCGTTGCACTGATGACACTGTTACTCGGCGCCCTGTTCGTTGCGTTTCAGGGCGGCAATTCAAGCGGAGTTTCGATTGCGCTGGCGGCGGCGTGGGCATTGGGCCCCGTTCTAGCCGGAGTGATCGTGTGGCGAATGCAAATTAAGACTGAGAAGTGATGAAATTTGATCTAGCAAGATCGCTCGCAGTTGCGTTCATCGCAGTATCGATTGCCCTGGCGAGCCCGCTCGCGGCACAATCGCTCGATCAGCTCAGCGGACGCGACGCGACCGCGGGATTGAAAGCTGCGCTCGACAAAGGTGCCGCCGTTGCGGTGGCGAGCCTGGGCCGCACCGATGGTTTCTGGGCGAATCCGAAAGTCAGAATTCCATTGCCGCAAACGCTCGAGCGCGCTCGTGGCGCACTCAGATTGATGGGCAAGGGCGGCGAGCTCGACACGCTCGAGCTTGCCATTAACCGCGCCGCCGAGCAGGCAGTGCCGCAGGCGAAAACTTTACTGGCGGGCGCAGTGAAGTCGATGAGCGTCGACGACGCCAAGCAGATCCTGCGTGGCGGCGATGACTCAGTGACTCATTTTTTCAAATCCAAAACTTCCACTCAGTTGTCCGAGCAATTCCTGCCGATTGTGCGCAGAGTCACTGACAGGAGAGGCCTGGCACAGCAGTACAACTCCCTGGCGAGCCAGGGCGCTGCATTCGGACTGATCAAGCCCGAGCAGGCGACGGTCGAGCGCTACGTCACACAAAAAGCGCTCGATGGCCTATACACGATGATCGCCGAAGAGGAAAAAAAGATCCGTGCCAATCCAGTCGCGGCCGGCAGTGAAATAATTCGCCGTGTGTTCGGAGCACTGCAGTAAGCATGAGCTACTGGCTAATGAAATCCGAACCCGAGGATTGCTCGATCGACGATGCACTCGCGGCGCCGGGAGCGATCGTCCCGTGGACCGGCGTACGCGGCTACCAGGCGCGCAACTTCATGCGCGACCAGATGAAGCTGGGCGACGGGGTTTTCTTCTATCACTCGAGTTGCGCGGAGCCTGGCATCGTGGGCTTGGCAGAAGTGGCAAGTGAGCCGTATGCCGACCCGACCCAGTTTGATCGCAAAAGCAAGTATTACGACGCAGCTTCCAAGCGCGAGGCGCCACGCTGGACTCTGGTCGATATCAAGGCCCTGCAGAAGACGCGACTGGTGCCGCTGGCCGAATTGCGCGAGCACAAAGCACTGACCGATATGGTCGTACTCAGGCGTGCCAATCGATTGTCGATTACGCCGGTGAGCGCTGGCGAGTGGAGCTACATCATGACGCGCTTGCTGAAGACTTGACGTGCTGGGTCGCCCAGCCCAGTTTCGTTGCAGGACAACTCGGTGCCAGGCACGGCGGGCCCCCGTAGAATTGCGCGCAGACGAGGAAACGCAATGACGACCGAACAAATGATCAGCGCGATCGGCGACCCGATGGTGCGAGAGCTGGCGATGCGCGGCCAGACGCGGACGTTTCCGAAAAATGCCGTCATCATCAACGAAGGCGATCGCGGCGACTCGCTGTTCGTCATTCTGGCGGGCAAGGTCAAGGTCTACGTGTCTGACGATGATGGGCGCGAGATGGTCCTGGACACCTATGGCGCCGGCGACTACGTGGGCGAGATGTCGCTTGACGGGCGGCCGCGCTCGGCGTCGGTGATGACGCAGGAGCCGACGACGTGTGCAGTTGTCACGCGCGATGAGCTGCGAGCGGCGATCGCTGACAACCCGGACGTGGCAATGGCGCTGATCAGCACCCTTATTGACCGCGCGCGCATCGCCACCGACAACGTGAAGAACCTTGCACTGATGGACGTCTACGGGCGTGTCGCGCGGCTGCTGTTGTCGCTCGCCAAGGAAGACGGCGGCAAGCTGGTGGTGCCTGAAAAGATGACGCAGCAGGACATTGCGGACCGAGTAGGCGCGTCACGTGACATGATCAGCCGCATCTTCAAAGATCTAACGATTGGCGGCTACGTGACGATAGAAAATCGCCAGATCACGATCAATCGCAAGCCCCCTTCGCGTTGGTAGGGCGTCACTTTCAGGCTTCGTGAATATTCGGCGCCGGCGGCGCGTAACTGTCGGCTGCGTTGCCGCTCCCTTGGCTCTAATGTGTGCTCATTCCTGCAATGCGGGGGCAACAGGAGTCGAAATGGCGAACACGAATGCTGTCTTTGCGACGGAGATCTCACAATGATCCCGGCCGGCTTGATGAGCAATAGCGACGAGATCGTCGTCGTTCCGCACGACGCCGCATGGCCGGCTCGATTCCGGATTGAATCGCAACTGCTGCACGTGGCGCTCAACGAGCTGAAGCCATCGATCGAACATATCGGCAGCACCGCGGTGCCCGGTCTGGCCGCCAAACCCATTATCGACATGCTGGTCGGCGTCGGGTCGCTCGCCGCCTTCGAATCCCAGTCAAAACGGTTGGCGGTTTTCGGCTATCAATATATTCCCGAGTACGAACGCGCGCTGCCCGATCGCCGGTTCTTCAAGCGCGTCGTCAACGGCGTGCGCACGCATCACGTGCATGTGGTCGAGAAAAACGGCGTGTACTGGAAGCGGTACATCAAGTTTCGCAACAGCCTGCGCGACGATGCGTGGCTCGCCTCGCGCTACGCCGAAGTCAAGCGGCGTCTTGCCGCGCGCTACTCGTTTGACCGCGACGCTTACACAAACGGCAAGACCGGATTTATTGAGGCGGTACTGGCAATGCCACCGCGCCAGACGTCACACGCATCGGTGCTGCCGTCGATGAGCGCCTTTAAGGGCTCACGACCGAGTGCTCAGATGGCACTT
>DATLMT010000340.1:0-4006 GCA_035537135.1 Burkholderiaceae bacterium
GTCGATGGTGGGCATGGTGGGGGCGGACAGTGAAGGCCGGCGATGATACTGGCGTCATTGAGTGATCGTCCGGGCGCCGTATCATCCGCCGCCATGCCCGAGGAATCCTCCAGCCGCATCGTTCTCGATCGGACGGCCGAAAAGCGCAAGCGCGGCTTGCGACGCGTGGTCGACGCGACGCATTACTCGCTCGACGGGTTGCGCGCGGCGTGGGCCGGGGAAGACGCATTCCGTCAGGAGATCATGATGGCGGCGGTGCTGACACCGGTCGCGCTGGTGCTGCCCATTGCACTGGCTGAAAAGATTCTGCTGGTCGGCGGTTTGATGCTGGTGCTGATCGTCGAGCTGCTGAACAGCGCGATTGAAGCAGCGGTCGACCGGGATAGTCTCGAAATCAACCCGCTTGGCAAGCACGCGAAGGATGTCGGCAGCGCCGCGGTCATGCTGGCGTTGTTGCTGGCAGGAGGCACCTGGATCGCGATTGTCGGCTGGTATTTTTTCCGCGCGTGAGCAGATTGGGGTGAGCGGACTCCTGCAGTCGGGCATCGGCTCGTTGCCCCTCGTCTACCGCGGCAAGGTGCGTGACAGCTACGCAGTGGGCGACGACAAATTGCTGATCGTTACAACCGATCGGCTATCGGCGTTCGATGTCGTGATGAGCCAGCCGATCCCGGACAAGGGCAAGGTGTTGAACGCGATGTCCAACTTCTGGTTCGCGCGGCTGAAGCATGTCACCGCGAATCACTTGACCGGCATCGCACCTGACTCGGTTGTCGCACGCGAGGAGTTGGATCAGGTGCGCGGCCGCGCGGTTGTTGCGATGAAGCTGAAGCCATTGCCGGTGGAGGCGGTCGTGCGCGGTTACCTGATTGGCTCAGGATGGAAGGACTATCAGCGAACCGGCGCCGTGTGCGGAATCGCGCTGCCGCGCGGTTTGCAGATGGCGAGCAAGTTGCCGGAGCCGATTTTTACGCCGGCGAACAAAGCCGAACTCGGTACGCACGACGAAAATATTTCGTTTGAGCGCATGCAGGAAATAGTTGGTGTCGAACTTGCATCCCGGATTCGCTCGATCAGCCTTGCGCTTTACGTTGCCGCATCCGAGTACGCCGCAACGCGTGGGATCATCATCGCCGACACCAAGTTTGAATTCGGCATCGATGCCGGTGGCGAGCTTCGGCTGATGGACGAAGTGTTGACGGCGGACTCCTCACGCTTCTGGCCCGTCGAGCATTACGGGGAAGGAACTTCCCCGCCGTCGTTCGACAAGCAGTTCGTGCGCGATTGGCTGGAGACTCAGGATTGGAACAAAGCGCCGCCGCCGCCGACGCTTCCTGCTGACGTGGTCCAAAAAACGGCGGCCAAGTATCGCGAAGCGCTGTCGCGGCTGACCGGCGAAACCGTGACCGGTCAATGAGCGGTGATCCGTACAATTGCGTGTTGCGACGAAGACGGTAAACATGAAACGCGACGGGCATTCGACGCCATTGATCGGCGTGCTGATGGGTTCGACGTCCGACTGGGACGTGATGCAGCACGCCTGCGAAGTCTTGAAGGAATTCGGTGTTCGATTCGAGACGCGCGTCGTTTCCGCGCATCGCACGCCTGACGAGATGTTCGCGTACGCGGAAGAAGCGCGCGCTCGCGGTTTGAAAGCGATCATTGCAGGCGCCGGCGGCGCTGCTCACCTGCCCGGGATGCTCGCGTCCAAAACGCTGATTCCGGTGCTCGGTGTGCCGATTCCGTCGAAGTATTTGCGCGGCGAAGATTCGCTGTTGTCGATCGTGCAGATGCCTCGAGGTGTGCCGGTCGCAACGTTCGCAATCGGCGAAGCAGGGGCTGCAAACGCGGCGCTGTTCGCGCTCGAAATGCTTTCGACGCAGGACGGCGAGCTTGCAACAGCGCTTGCTCAGTATCGCGCCACGCAAAACGAAAAAGCCCGCAACATGACCTTGCCGCTGTAGGGCGGCTGCCGATGGACCCGATTCCTCCGGGCTCCTGGCTCGGGCTGCTCGGCGGCGGGCAGCTCGGCCGGATGTTCTGCATGGCCGCGCAGTCGCTCGGCTACAAAGTCTGCGTGCTCGATCCCGGTCAGGACAGCCCTGCGGGTGCTGTCGCCGATGATCACATCGTGGCGGATTATCTCGACGAAGCGGCACTCAGTGCGCTCGGGCGCCGCTGCCGCGCGGCGACGACCGAGTTCGAAAACGTCCCAGCGGCCGCGCTCGAATTCCTCGCGCAGCATTGCCACGTCACCCCCGCTGCGGCGAGCGTCGCGATAGCGCAGGATCGAATCTCGGAAAAGCGTTTTATCGTCGCCTGCGGGATCGACGTCGCGCCGCATGTCGTGATCGAGCGCGAGGACGATTTGCATGCCATCGATGCGCAGCTGTTCCCGGCGATTTTGAAATCCTCACGGATGGGCTACGACGGCAAGGGCCAGGTACCCGTAGACACACTCGATGCCGCGCGCGCGGCGTGGCATTCGATGGGGAGCGTACCGTGCGTGCTCGAAAAAAAATTGCCGCTGCATCTCGAAGTGTCCGTGGTTGCGTGCCGCGCGACGGACGGCAGGGCGGTGACGTTCCCGCTCGCCGAGAACGAGCACCGCGGCGGAATACTCGCAGCCTCGATTGCACCGGCGCGCGTGGAAGACCATATTGCCCAACGCGCGCGGGCCGCGGCGCTAACGATCGCCACGCGCATGAAATACGTGGGCGTACTGTGCGTCGAGTTCTTCGCGCTGCGCGACGGGGCGCTGCTGGTCAATGAGATTGCACCGCGCCCTCACAATTCAGGGCACCACACCATCGACGCGTGTGTCACGAGCCAGTACGAGCAGCAAGCGCGCGTGATGGCAAATTTGCCGCTCGGCGATACGACGCAAACGATGCCGTCGGTCATGCTCAACATTCTTGGCGATCAATGGTTCGCTGCTGGCGCAGCGGGGCAGAACAAGCGCGAACCTGACTGGATGTCGGTGCTAGCGGTGCCAGGCGCGAAGCTGCATCTATACGGCAAGCAGGAGGCGCGGGTTGGCCGCAAAATGGGGCACGTGACGTGCGTTGCACCGACGTTACCGGACGCGATCCTGCGCGCGCACCGGGTCGCCGCTGCGCTCGGCGTTGCGCCGCCGGCATGACTTATTGCCGATGAGCGCGCCTCCGATCGACGCTGTGGCCATCAAGCGCGCGGCTGAAGTCTTGCGCCGCGGCGGCATCGTCGCGCTGCCCACTGAAACCGTCTATGGACTCGCCGCCGACGCCGAAAACGAAGATGCGGTGCGAAAGTTGTTCGCCGCGAAAGGGCGGCCCGCGGATCATCCGGTGATCGTGCACGTCAGTGGTGCCGATGCGTTCGACGATTGGGCGGTTGAAGTTCCGGACGCCGCGCGCGTGCTGGCGCGCGCGTTTTGGCCGGGTCCGCTAACACTGGTACTGAAGCGCAGCGCAGGCGCACGTGACATCGTGACCGGCGGGCAAGACACCGTCGGCCTGCGCGCGCCGGCTCACCCCTGGACGCGCGCCGTGCTGCACGCGTTTGGCGGTGCGCTGGCGGCGCCGAGCGCGAACAGCTTTGGCCGCGTCAGCCCAACCACTGCGCAACACGTGGTCGACGATCTTGGCGTCAAGCCGCGCGGCAAGGTTGATCTTGTCGTTGACGGCGGAGCGTGTCCGGTGGGAATCGAATCGACAATTGTCGATGCATGCAGCGACCTGCCGACGTTGCTGCGTCCGGGCGCAGTCACACGCGATCAACTGCAACGCACACTCGGCCTTCAAATCGTCGACGCCGGGGCTCGGTCGCCGCGCACATCCGGCCGACTCGAGAAGCACTACGCACCGCAAACGCCACTGACGGTGATGCCGGTCGACGCGCTGTCTACACTGGTGTCAAAGCCGGGCGGTGCACGGCTTGCATTGCTCGCGCCTTTAGGCCTGCTGCAGCACTGTCGCGCCAATGTTGCGCTGGCAATCGCCGCCGCCGAGCATCCTGATGAGTATGC
>DATLMT010000341.1:0-2344 GCA_035537135.1 Burkholderiaceae bacterium
CAGCAAGCAACTCGCGCATGTGCTCGCCATGCATGCCCTCCTTGCCGCGTGACATAAACGAGCCGCGCTCGGGAATGCGCAACGTTGCGACGTCGAGCACTGGTCGCACTGCTCGATCCCAGCCGGCCTCGAGCGTTGACCACGCCGGGCCGATCTTGGTGGCACCTGCCCCGGTAGCACTGAAAAACTCCGCCGTATATGGCCACAGTGCGTCGAGCGCACGCTGCATGCGCGCATGCGACTGCTCGGTTCCATCGCCCAACCGGATCGTCCAGTCAGACGCGTGTTGAACGTGATACTGCGTCTCCTTCGAACACTTGCGGGCAATTTCCGCGAGGCCAGCATCGGTCGACGCCTTCAGCGCACGCCAGAGCTCGCGCTGAAACGCAGTGAACAAAAAGTTGCGCACGATGGTGTGCGCGTAATCCCCGTTCGGCAGCTCGACGATGCTGACGTTTAGAAACTCGTCGGCGCTTCGGTTAAATGCGAACCGGTCCTCACTGCGACCGCTGCCGTCGAGCGCTGCTGCGTGCGTGTACAGAGCACGCGCCTGGCCGATCAAGTCGAGCGCGATGTTCGTCAGCGCGATGTCTTCCTCGAGCACGGGACCGTGCCCGCACCACTCGGACAATCGATGCCCGAGGATCAATGAAGAATCTGCGATACGCAACACGTACTCGACGTCGGTCACGCTCGCGGCGGATATCGCGCCCATCTCAGCTACATATGCCCGACTTCGTCCGGCAACGTATAGAACGTCGGATGCCGGTAAATCTTGTCTTCGGCCGGATCGAACATCTCGGGCTTGGCATCCGGGTCGCTCGCGACAATGTCGTCGGCGCGCACGACCCATACGCTGACACCCTCCATACGGCGCGTAAACACGTCGCGCGCGTTCTTCAGCGCCATCGCGGGGTCGGCCGCGTGCACGCTGCCGCAATGCTTGTGATCAAGCCCGTTACGGCTGCGAATGAAGACTTCCCAAAGAGGCCACTCTTTGCGATCCACTTTATTTCCTAAGCCGCGACGCAGTCTCGATGGCGTTTTTTCTCGGCGTGCGCGAGCGCGGCTTCGCGCACCCACGCGCCGTCCTCCCACGCCTTGATGCGATCGCCGAGGCGCTCTTCATTGCACTCACCCTTGCCGTTGACGACGTTCCAGAACTCGGTCCAGTCAATGGGACCAAATGTCCAGTGCCCGGTTGCCTCGTCGAACTTCAGATCGGGGTCGGGCAACGTCACGCCAAGCAATTTCGCCTGCGGCACCGTGGCGTCGACGAACTTCTGTCGCAGCTCGTCATTGCTGATCCGCTTAATGCCCCACTTCATTGAATCGCCGCTGTTCGTCGATTCGCTGTCGTGCGGGCCGAACATCATCAAGCTGGGCCACCACCAGCGATTGACGGCGTCCTGCACCATCGCACGCTGATCGGCCGAGCCCTTCATCAGCGTGAGCAGCAGGTCGTAGCCCTGCCGCTGATGAAACGACTCTTCCTTGCAGACGCGAATCATCGCCCGCGCATAAGGACCGTACGAGCAACGCGTCAGCGGAATCTGATTCATGATCGCCGCCCCATCGACCAGCCAGCCGACGACGCCAATATCGGCCCATGTCTTGGTCGGGTAGTTGAAAATTGACGAGTACTTAGCCTTGCCACTGTGCAACGCCTCGATCAGCTCATCGCGCGACACGCCAAGCGTTTCGGCCGCCGAATACAGATACATGCCGTGTCCAGCTTCGTCCTGCACCTTGGCAAGCAAAATGCACTTGCGCTCAAGCGTCGGCGCGCGCGTGATCCAGCCGCCTTCGGGCAGCATGCCGACAATCTCCGAGTGGGCGTGCTGGCTGATCTGGCGGATCAAAGTCTTGCGATACTTCTCCGGCATCCAATCTTTGGGTTCGATGAAATCGCCGCGTGCGAGCTTGGCTTCGAACTCGGCCTCGTGCTGGGCGTCGGACTTCACCGGCGCTTCGTCGCGGTCGCCCGACGGAACATCCATCGCTTGTGTGTACATAAATACTCCTCCGTTACTCCTTGGCGCGCCGGTCAACGATGCGCTTGGCTTTACCGAACGAGCGCTCGATTGCCATCGGAGTCGCAAGTTGCGCGCACGCCGAGAGCCCAACATAGGCCTTGATTGCGTGCTCGAGCCTTTGGGCCGCGGCGCGCTGCGCATCACGGCTCCCGCTCGCTAGTTGCACTCCCATCTCGACGTGCACCGTTAATTCGTCGAGATGCGCCGGCCGAGTGACTTCGAGCGTGTAGTGCGGCTCCAGTTCAGGTTGCTTCAAGATCAATTCTTCGATCTGTGTCGGAAACAAATTGACGCCGCGAATGATCAGC
>DATLMT010000342.1:0-2705 GCA_035537135.1 Burkholderiaceae bacterium
GCCACCTTGGACTTACTGCGCCGTCGTTGTACGACTTACGCAATCTGTTTCAGATCAACGTCGAAGAGGGCCGCCATTTGTGGGCGATGGTGTATTTGCTGCATCGCTACTTCGGCCGTGATGGGCGCGAAGAAGCTGAAGCGCTGCTGGAGCGCCGCTCGGGCGATGCCGACAATCCACGCATTCTCGGGGCGTTCAACGAGAAGACGCCTGACTGGCTAGCGTTTTTCATGTTCACGCACTTCACCGATCGCGACGGCAAGTTTCAGTTAAACGCGCTGGCCGAATCGGGCTTCGAGCCGCTCGCACGCACGACGCAGTTCATGCTGACCGAAGAGGCGTACCACATGTTCGTCGGTGAGTCCGGCGTCGGCCGCGTGATTCAACGCACTTGCGAGGTGATGAATCAGTTGAACACCGATGATCCCTCCCGAGTAAGGGCGGCAGGTGCGATCGATCTGCCGACGATCCAGCGTTATTTGAATTTTCACTACAGCGTGACGATCGATCTGTTCGGGGCCGACCAGTCGTCGAATGCCGCAATTTTTTACAGTTCCGGCTTGAAAGGCCGCTTCAAGGAAGCAAAGCGCGACGACGATCACGTGCTGAAGGAAGCAAGCTACAGAGTGTTGGATGCGTCATCAGGAACGATTGGCGAGCGCGAAGTGCCGATGCTCAATGCGTTGAACGAAGTATTGCGCGACGATTTCATCCGCGATTCGGAAGCTGGTCTCGGCCGCTGGAATCGCGTGATCGAAAAGTCGGGCCGCCCAGACCGCCTTACCCTTCCGCACAAGGCATTCAACCGCCGCATCGGCTCACTCGCGGGTGTTCATGTTTCGCCCGACGGTCGCGTGGTGGCTGATGATGAATGGAACGCTTGTGCGCGAGACTGGATACCTACCGACAGCGATCGCGCCTTCGTCGCATCGCTGATGACGCGCGTCGTTGAGCCGGGCAAGTACGCGGGCTGGATCGCGCCGCCGCGCGTAGCGGTCAATGATCAGCCGATGGACTTCGAATACGTGCGCTTCAGCTAGTGAGATTTGCAGAGTTTCACGCAGGACAATTGATTGATGCGGGCTCGATTGCTGTCAGCGAAGATGAAATAATCGTTTTCGCGCGTCAGTTCGATCCGCAGTGGTTTCACATCGATCCGCAACGCGCGGGCGCAAGCCGCTGGAATGGGCTGATTGCCAGCGGCTGGCACACATGCTGCCTTGCGATGAAGCTTGTCGTCGACGGCGTTCTCGCCGGCTCCGAGTCGTTCGGCTCGCCCGGCCTTACTAATCTCAACTGGTCGAACCCAGTTCGGCCCGGCGATCGACTGCGCTTGCAGATCGAAGTTGCCGACGTCAGGACGGCACGCTCGCGCCCCACGCTCGGCATCGTGCGCTGGACATGGCGCATGCGAAATCAGCACGATGCCGAGGTACTCAGTCTGGAAGCAACGAGTCTGTTCGAGCTGGTCCGCTAGCGGCAATCCCGGGCCCGCATTTTTTCGTGCGGGCGTTTAACCCCGAAGGCCTTTTCGGTCCGTTTCAGCTTGCAGGCGCATCGCATTCGCTCGATGCACCGCTTGCCGAAAGACACGACGATGACCGCTTGCTTAACGCGCCGCTCCTTCTTCTTTATCGCCGCTTCTGCCGCTCTGGCTGCATCGGCGCAGCCCAGCCAGCACCTCACGCCGTCGCCACCGCCGATCGCGTGGCGACCGCCGGTGCTGCAGGTGCCGGGCGCGGAGCAGCCGGTGCGGTTGCAGGCGTTGAAGGTCGACGTCGAAGTGTCGGCAGGCGTCGCAGAGACGCGCGTGCAGATGGAGTTTTTCAATCCGAACGGACGCATCCTCGAAGGCAAGCTGCAATTTCCGCTCGCGAGCGGCCAGATCGTCAGCGGCTTCGCGCTCGACATTGACGGCGAGCTGCGCGACGCGGTTCCGGTGGAGAAAGCGCGTGCGCAGCAAGTGTTTGAAGACATCGTGCGGCGCCGGGTCGACCCCGGTCTGCTGCAAACAACACTCGGCAACAATTATGAACTTCGCATTTACCCGCTGGCTCCGGGCAAGACACGCACCGTCGTGCTGCGGATCGTCGAGCCGGCGACCACGCGGCTTTCATTACCGCTCGCGTACGCGAAGGCGGTCGAACACTTCGACCTTTCGCTGCGCTACGCGAGCGCAACAGCACGGCCGCAGATCGTCAGCGGCAACCTGCTCGGCGTGAACTTCGAGCGTGATCCACGCGGCGGTTTCATCGCACGCCGCTCCCTCGGCGGCGCTGCGCTTCCCAGCGATCCGCTGGTCGTGCAGGCGGCGGCTGCGAGTGCGGTCGAGATTACGACCGAGCAACGCGGCGCCGATACATATTTCACGCTCGATCTTGCAGTGTCGCAGCAAGCAGCGTCGCGTCCGCTGCCGCGCCAGGTGCAGATCATCTGGGATGCATCGGCGTCGACCGCAGGCCGCCAGGCCGATCGCGAGCTCGCCCTTCTCGATGCGTATTTCAAGCGCGCCGGAACGATCGCTGTAATGCTCACACGCTTCGCCGACGTCGCATTCACAAACGAGCGCTTCATCGTCAACGGCGGCGACTGGTCCGCATACAGCCGATGGCATTAAAGTCGCGCTCGAACACATCGACCCGGATGTGCCGATGATTTGCCTTGAAACGGCCTTGCCGGCAAAGTTTGCGGAGACAATCATCGAA
>DATLMT010000343.1:0-4969 GCA_035537135.1 Burkholderiaceae bacterium
GGCGGCATTGGTCTACTTGTGCTTCTGACGTGGATGGCATTACGCGAAGCGCCCCGTGCGCAAGCAGTCCGCGCACCACGCGCTCGCTTTGCTGCCCTCGTTGCGCTACCCGTAGTGCTGGTACAGATAGGGCTCGGTGGTTGGGTTAGCAGCAATTACGCCGTGATGGCGTGCCCGGATTTTCCGTTGTGTCAGGGCAGGTTATTTCCGCCAATGGACTTTGCGAGCGGCTTCACGTGGTGGCGCGCACTAGGCCTGACGTCTGATGGCGAACCGATCGCGGTTCAAGCGCTGGTGGCGATTCATTGGACGCATCGAATGTTTGCAATTGTCGTTACCGCGGTCGTGGGTGTACTGATCTGGCAATTGTGGCGATCGGGGCTGTCTCGTCTGGCGCAAGGGCTCGCGGCGCTGTTGGTAGTGCAGCTGGTAACGGGCTTGTCTAATGTAGTACTTCAATGGCCGTTGTTGCTTGCCGTGCTACACAGCGGCGGCGCGGCGCTGCTAGTTGCCGTGATCGTGGTCGCTCTGCATCGAACGGCGTCCAGGTCGCTAGACTTGCACGTTACGCAGGTCGCCGCATGACTTCTCACACCACAACCAGCACCCAACCCGCCGATCGCCGTGCGCAGCGTTTGCTCGCGCAGTACTGGGCGCTTACCAAACCGCGTGTTACGCAACTCGCGATTTTCTGTGCCGTGATTGGCATGTTCTTATCGACGTCAGAACTGCCGCCCTGGCGGCTGGTCGCCATCGCAACGCTGGGAATCTGGCTACTGTCGGGCGCGGCCTTTGCCGTCAACTCGTTGATCGAGAAGCACATCGATGGAAAGATGGCGCGCACGCGCATGCGTCCGCTGCCGCGCGGCGATTTGACGCCGTGGCAGGCGCTGGTGTTCTCCGGGTTGCTCGGGGGCATCGGCATGTGGGTGCTCGGAAATTTCGTCAATTTGCTGACGATGTGGCTGACGTTCGCGACATTCGTTGGCTACGCACTCGTCTACACCGTGCTCTTGAAACCCTACACACCGCAGAACATCGTGATCGGCGGCATGAGCGGCGCAATGCCGCCCGTGCTTGGCTGGGCAGCAATGACCAATCAAGCGCCCGCCGAAGCATGGCTGCTGGCGCTGATCATTTTCGTGTGGACCCCGCCGCACTTTTGGGCGCTCGCGCTGTATCGGCTCGACGACTATCGCAAGGCGGGTTTACCGATGCTGCCGGTAACGCATGGTGTTGCGTTGACGCGGCTGCACATTTTGATGTACACGTTAATCCTGGTCGCAGTCACGACGCTGCCGTTCGCGATTCGAATGGCGGGTGTGCTGTATCTGGCCGCTGCGCTCGCGCTCGGCGCCATCTTCATCGGCTATGCATGGCGGCTGTATCAAACGTACAGCGACAAGTTGGCGCGCGCGACCTTTAGCTATTCGATCGTTTACCTGTCGGCGCTCTTTGCCGCGCTTCTGATAGACAAGTTTGTATAGTCAGACGCGCCGGTGCTGCGCGCCGGTAACGCAAATGTTAAGGACACTGGCCGTCATTCTTCTACTAGCGGGCTGCGGCGGCGGCGCTCAGAAGTTCAACAGCGTCGACATCACCGGCGCCGATTACGCGCGCGATTTCGCACTGACCGATCACACGGGTGTGACGCGCACGCTCGCCGATTATCGCGGTAAGGTTGTCGCCGTCTTCTTTGGTTTTACGCAGTGCCCCGACGTGTGCCCGACGACGCTCAGCGATCTAGCGCAGGTTAAGAAGCGATTGGGTAAAGACGGCGAGCGACTGCAGGTTATTTTCATCACCGTCGATCCGGAGCGCGACTCACAAGCGGTGCTGCAGCGCTACGTGCCAGCTTTCGACCCGAGCTTCGTGGCTTTATACGGCTCCGCCGAACAGACGGCCGCTACCGCCAAGGAATTCAAGGTGTTTTATCAGAAGGTCGCTGGCAAAACGGCGACGTCGTATTCGATCGATCACACGGCCGGTACTTATGTGATCGACCGCGAGGGCCGCATAAGGTTGTTCGTCAAGCACGGCGAAGGCGTCGAGCCGATCGTCGCCGATCTGAAGCGGCTCTTAGGCTAGTCGATACACTCGATCGCACCGCTCATCGCGTCGATGCGAGTACGGCTCGAAATCATTTGTCCGCTCGCGCCGTTGCGAATGCCAAAGGCCTCGGCGAGCGGAGCGGTGATGTCGAGTTCGAATCCCAGGAATACGCTCCGACTGACATCTTGATAGTCGTTCGCTGCGTAGGTGCTGCACCCGGGCGCGAGAACGCCGTGCACTTCGAACGGATCGAACACGACGATGCGTGATGGTGCAACGGCTGCTCGCACTGCTGCGCGCGGAAAAACGATCTCTGCGGGCGGTCCATCGATGCACCAGACGCCGAAGAGTCGCGCATCGTAGTGCGCATCGTTGTGAAAGAACGCGCCGCGGCAGTAGTACCACTCGAAGTTCTCGCGCAACGCGGGTCCTAGGGACACACCAAGGGATGCAGCAAGGCGCGCGTGCACAGCCGGGTCGCGCCATGTACCGCCAGAATGCACTTTTCCGACTCCCGCGTCGTGTGTCGAGATATCGCGCGCACGTGTGCGCGATGTTTCATCAGGGACACACTGGCCAGTGGCAATGGCTGTTGCAATCGTGCGTGAATTGCCGGTTGCGCTAAGGCCGCTCGCTTCCGGCGCCGCGTGCCTGATCAATCGCATCGCCATCTCGCCAAAAAAAAGCCCCGGGGGTGCCGGGGCTTGAGTGTCCGCCTCATCGGAGGAGAGGGGGAATATAAGAGGCGGACCTTGCTTCAACCAACCAACCAGAAGCCACGGTTCGCTCAGGGTTTGTACGCGCTATGCGTACTCGGCCAAGGCGCTTCGCATCTTCTGCAAAGCTTTGGCCTCGATCTGTCGGATTCGTTCCGCCGACACTCCGAATTCCTGTGCAAGGTCATGCAGGGTAGAGGTCCCCACCTTGCCGCTGCCGTCTTCGTTCAACCAGCGCGCCTCGACGATGCGACGGCTGCGCGGATCCAGCTCATCAAGCGCTTCACGCACCCCTTCGCTCTGCAGTATGTCGTGCTCGCGACGCTGTAGAACCTGTGTGGGCTCCGACTCGGCATCAGCTAGATATGCGATCGGCGCATATTCTTCCTCTCCATCGTCGACGCGGCCTTCAAGCGCAACGTCTCCACCCGTAAGTCTGGTTTCCATCTCGGACACTTCTTCGCGCTTGACGTTGAGCTTGTCCGCGATTTCGCCAATTTGATCCTGTGACATCGTTCCAAGCCCCTGCTTCATACTGCGCAAGTTAAAAAACAGCTTGCGTTGGGCCTTGGTGGTCGCCACTTTGACCAGCCGCCAGTTCTTCAGTACATATTCGTGGATCTCGGCTCGAATCCAATGCAGTGCGAACGACACCAGCCGAACGCCGCGCTCGGGATCGAACCGCTTGACCGCCTTCATCAGGCCGATATTGCCCTCCTGGATCAGATCGGAGTGCGGCAATCCATATCCCAAATAATTGCGCGCGACCGCGACCACCAGCCGCAGGTGGGACATCACAAGCCGACCCGCTGAATCCAGATTGTGGCTATCGCGGAACTCACGCGCCAAACGCAGCTCTTCATCAGGCGTGAGCATCGGCACCCGATTCACGGCTTGGATGTACGCGTCAATGCTGCCGAGGTGACCCGGGCTGAGCGCAAGAGCCTGCGCGCCGACGGGGACCAGGGCATTGCCAACTGACTTGCTGTTTGCTAACACTTATTTCTCCGGTTACATCGAGCTTAGCACTCGGGTCTATTGAGTGCTAAGCGTTAGAGAAAGGAGGGGCCGGAGAGTTCAATCCCGACTATGCAGGTCGGATTTCCATGTGAGCGAACACTCACATAATGAAGCACGCTGCGCCCCGGCCGACCGACTTGCGGGAGCGTCATCGAACTGTCATTGTGGCCGGCTATGGTCCGTCGCCACCGCAAGCAGAAGCGCAAGCACCACAAGCGAGAGAAGTCATTGATTCCTCCACCGGATCTGTTCTTGAACCGGGAGCTCTCGCTGCTGGCGTTCAACGAACGCGTGCTGGCGATGGCGGCGCGATCGTCCGTGCCTTTGGGCGAGCGGCTGCGTTACATATGCATCGTGTCGTCGAACCTGGACGAATTTTTCGAGGTTCGCGTATCCGACTTGACGGACGGTGCCGCAGGCCCGGCCATGCAGGTGTACGCCACCGTGATGGAGCGGGCACACCGGCTGGTAACCCAACAGTACGAGCTTTACAACGCTACGATCATGCCGGCGCTGGCGAAGCAGAACATCGTGATCATTAACCACGCGCAGCGCACGGCTGCGCAGCGTGCATGGCTACGGAACTACGTGCAACGAGAGGTCAAGCCGCTGCTGGCGCCCATCGGACTTGATCCGTCGCACCCGTTTCCGCAAGTACTGAACAAGTCACTGAACTTCATCATGCAGCTTGAGGGCAAGGACGCGTTCGGCCGACCGTCCGCAATCGCGATTCTCAAGGTGCCCCGCGTCTTGCCGCGTGTGATTCCGCTACCTGCCAAGCTGGCACCCGGCAAGCAGGCCTTCGTGCTGTTGACGTCCGCCATTCGCGCGCACCTGCAGGATTTGTTTCCGGGCCGCGTCATCAGCGGGTTTTCGCAATTTCGTGTTACGCGCGATTCCGACTTGACGGTCGATGAACTGGAGGTCCACAACCTTCGCCAAGCGATGAGAATGGAGCTGACGCAGCGGCACTTTGGCAACGCCGTGCGCCTCGAAATCCTGCGCACATGTCCGCTATCGCTGCAGCAGCTGCTACAGGAACAGTTTCAGATACCGAGCGAAGCAGTTTTTCAGGTCGATGGGCCGGTCAACCTGGTGCGCATGAATCAGTTGGTGGATTTGTTGACGGTACCGAAGCTGCGCTGGCCACCTTTCGCACCCGCGTGGCCACGCAAGGTGGC
>DATLMT010000344.1:0-2200 GCA_035537135.1 Burkholderiaceae bacterium
GAAGAGATCGTCAGGACCGGCGGACATGCCGAGTGGCAAAGATTCAGACTCTGTTCTGTCGTGTCGATCGGTCACATGCTTTTGACGATCTTGAGTACTTCGCGAAACTCCGGCACATCAGCGTGGGGCAGCCACTCGAACATCACCATTTGCGTAGTCACTACCTGAATACCATTGGCTCGGAGGCGCTCGACGGCAGCGGCGTGATCCGCAGCCCGCCTCGAGCCCGTCGCATCGTTAACGAAGAAGCATTGATAACCATGATCTGTTAGTCCAAGCGCGGCCTGCATCGCACACACATGCGCTTCCCTGCCTGCCACCACAACCTGCTTGCGGCCGAGCGACTGCAGTCGATCCAGTACGCCAGGCTCATTGGTTGAACAGAAATGAGTTTTGGACAGTACTTCGTCGGAATGGGTCAACGAAGCAATTTCAGGTACTAAATGGCCGATACGATCCGCGCAATGCTCGGTGACGCGAACTGGAATATGCAGTAATCGCGCCACGCGCATCAGCGCTGCGCACTTCGCAACGACGTGCGCGGCGCCGTCGATATGCGGCGCGAGCTGAGCCTGGACATCGACGACCAGCAAAAACGATCGCTCGGATTGCAGCCGCACGGCTCGCCTAGTCGGTTGTCCCCGTCTTTTTCAGCGGCAAAACCGAGCGCCCACCCGCGGCCTGGGGAAGCGGCACCATGACCGGAGCCGACGGCACCTGGCACCCTTCGATGCAGCATCTTCCCGGCTGGCGGTTACGCGTGATCTTGCGCACTTGCTCCGCACCCTGATCGTGACCGAGCACGCCGCGGTCGAGCAAGCGTTCGACCAGATCGACTTTGTTGCCCAGCGGATAGTTGCGCCAAATTTCCATCTTCATCGCGTCGGGGGAACCGCCGCCATGCAGCGAGATCACCGAATACCATCCGGCCTGATACGAAGCAGTCAAATCTTCGAGGAAGCGCGCGACCTCGATGCGTTTCTCGTACGGAATATCGGAGCGCGCGGTCAGCAGCTCGGACAGACGGCCAGCAGTTGCAGGGTTGTGATCCTCATCCGGCCCAGGCAGCGTGACGATCAGACCGCCCGACACGTGGTGCGCGAGTCGATGCATGTCGTAAATCTGAGTCGCCATCAGTAATTTGCCAACGTTGCCAAACACGGCATCGGGCATCGCTACGCCCGATGGGTCGTCGCTGCAATAGACCGACGCCGCAACCCCGCATGCATAGAATCCCTCGACGATTTTTATCAGGTCGACCATTGCATCGCGCAGGCCGGGCGCGTGATCTAGGTCAGTGCCGTTGGCCTCGGTCATCAGAGCACCAGCACCAATCAGCAGGTCGCCGAAGCCGGCGCGCGCAGCGATGCACGTTTGCCGATGATGCGTCGCATAGCTGTATGTCAAAAAGCCCGAGTGTTCCCACTCTCCTGCAAGAAACACGTTGTGCCACGGCACAAACACGCGTTCGAACATCACGACGCCGGTCGATTGGCCGTACCTTCCACTGAACAGCGCTGCCTTTTCGCCGGGGCGCCCGGCTGGACGGGCAACAATCGTCAGCCCATCGGCATCGATCGGGACCGCGCAGCAGATGGCAAAGGCGGCGTCGTCCTGTGTCATGTTTCGACACGGCATCACCAGCAATTCATGCACATAAGGCGCTGAGGTCACGATCGCCTTGACGCCGGAGATCACGACCCCATCGGGACGCCGCTCGACGATATGCACATACGTGTCGAGGTTCGGCTGCTGATGCGGACGCAGCGATCGGTCGCCCTTGCCATCGGTCATCGCAATGCCAATGCTGAGATCGCTCGAATAAACACGTTCGAGGTACGCGTCGAGCCGCGTTGAATACTCGGTACCTTTGTCGGCATCGATACGATGCGTGCCCTGGCGGAGGGCAGCCAGGCCATCGCCACCGAGGTAGCGCTGCGCGCAGCCTGTTTCCTGACACAGCAAGCGCACCGCTTCGAGCTTATTCAGCAGATCCTGGCCAGAGGCCGGGATCGCGTTCATTCGATTGATCACATGCGATCCGGCACGCGTGCGCATCACCGGTGCAAGGTGTTCGCGCAGCGCATAGTCATAGCTCGCGCCAAGCGCGTTGATGCCGGGTGCCAGCGCCGGTTCGTCTACTACGGACTGCACCAGACGCCCATCGACATAGACACGCGGTCGCGATTGGCGCAGTGAG
>DATLMT010000345.1:0-2702 GCA_035537135.1 Burkholderiaceae bacterium
ATCCCAACTGCAACAGTTCGCTGTGCCAATCTCGCGGCACATCATCGACCAGCCAACCTCGCGGCAAATCTGGCGCCACCTCACGCGCCGCGATCAGCGCCTCGGGCGCAAAAGACGAAAGCAACGGAACCCGGGGCTCGACCCGATCGGCATGCGCGCCACCGCGCCGGATCAGCTCGGAATAGACGTCGGCCGTCACGCGCGCAACGACTGCTCCAGTGACGGCTTCGAATCCCGGCGCAGGCTTGATCTCAACGTTCGGCCAGATGCCATGCTCGCGGCAGAAGCGCAGGGTTCGCTCCAATGTCGGCACTGTCTCTCCGGCGAAACGCGGTGAATGCCAGCTGCCGACATCAGCGCGTGCAAGCGTCGAGGCGTCCAGTTCGCTGATCACGCCGGTGACGCCCGCTGTGCGTTCGAGTGTCGGGTCATGCATCAGCACCGGTACATCGTCGGCCGTCAGCATTGCATCGAACTCGACCGCGCGAAAGCCACGCTCGATTCCGATCTTGATCGCAGCAATTGTGTTCTCCGGTGCCAGCGTGCCGCCGCCGCGGTGCGCGAGTACCCGCGGATACGGCCACGGCGATGTGGCCATCATGCGTTCACCCGACTCCGCCGGTGTCCCGCTTGCGGCGAACGTAGATCACCTTTTCGACGCGGGCCACGACCATGCCGTCGTCATCCTTGATGTCAACGCTGAACAGATGCAGATGCTTGTCGCCCGCCTCGGTCATGAGCCGAATCTGCTGCAGATCCTGATCGTTTAGATCGAACCGCGCCCACACGCGGCCACGCCCGGGTGCGAGGTATTCAATCGCGCCCGACTTGTCCCACACGCGATACTGGTCGCCAAGGTTATGCAGCAGCATCAGCATCAAAAATGGATCAGCCATTGCATAGAGCGAACCGCCAAAATGAGTGCCGACATAGTTACGGTTGCTCCAGCGCAACCGCATGTCGACCGTGGCGCTTCGAAAGTCCGGTGCGATATGGCGCACGCGAACGCCGGCGCCGACATAGGGCGGCCAGACATTCATCGCAAAGCGCAGCATGCGCGCCGAAACCTTCCGTACCATCCGCAAAGTGTATGCAATCACAAGCACCCAGTAACGCGATGAAAGCGCTCGGCCATCTGCGCGTACTCGATCTGACGCGGGTGCTCGCCGGCCCGTGGTGCACGCAATTGCTGG
This sequence comes from Burkholderiaceae bacterium, assembly GCA_035537135.1. Lineage (GTDB taxonomy): Bacteria > Pseudomonadota > Gammaproteobacteria > Burkholderiales > Burkholderiaceae_F > JACCZX01. The sequence goes on from DATLMT010000345.1 coordinate 1,194, forward strand.
CCGATCTTGGCGCCGACGTCATCAAGGTCGAGCGCCCTGGCCACGGCGACGACACGCGCGGGTGGGGTCCGCCGTATCTGAAAGACGCCGCAGGCGCCGACACATCGGAGGCCGCCTACTACCTGTCCGCCAATCGCGGCAAGCGCTCGGTGACGATCGACATCTCAACTGCGGACGGCCAGTCGCTGCTGCACAAGCTCACCGAGCACTGCGACATCGTTGTCGAAAATTACATGACCGGGCAGCTCGCAAAGTACAAGCTCGACTACGCGTCTCTGTCGAAAATCAACCCGCAGTTAATCTACTGCTCGATCACAGGCTTCGGACAGACCGGCCCCCACCGCACACGCGCCGGTTACGACTTCATCATGCAGGGCATCGGCGGCTTCATGTCCATCACTGGCGAGCGCGACGACCGGCCTGGCGGCGGCCCGCAGAAGGCGGGCGTTGCAGTATCTGACCTGATGACCGGCATGTATTCGGCGGTCGCGATTCTGGCGGCGGTCACGCATCGCGAGCGCACCGGAGAGGGTCAATACATCGACATGGCGCTGTACGACGTGATGGTCGCGATGCTCGCCAACATGAACATGAATTACCTGACATCGGGCAAAGCACCCGGCCGCGCCGGCAATGCACATCCGAACATCGTGCCCTACCAGGTGTTCACCGCAGCCGACGGGCATGTCGTCGTCGCCGTGGGAAACGATTCGCAATTTGTTAAATTCTGCGCGGTCGCCGGAGCGCCGCACCTTGCCACCGATGCCCGCTATCGCCGCAACGCCGATCGGGTTCGCAACCGCGAAGTGTTGCTCGGCGAACTCGAACCGGTCCTGCGCGCGCAGCCGGTGGCATATTGGGTCGAACACCTGGATGCGGCCGGTGTGCCATGCGGGCCAATCAACGATATCGCGCATGCGCTCGCTGACCCGCAAGTGGCGGCGCGCGGCTTGCGCATCGATCTCGCGCACGCACTCGCTGGGCGCGTGCCCATGGTCGCGAATCCGATCAAGCTGTCGGCAACGCCGCCAAGCTACGAGCTGCCGCCACCGCTGCTCGGCGAGCACACCGCGAGCGTGTTGCGCGACTACGCCGGTATCGATTCGACGCAATTGCGTGCATTAAAATCACGCGGGGTCGTGTAATTGCCCGCGCTTCATCTCAGAATCACCGGCCATGTGCAAGGCGTCGGATTTCGCTGGACGATGTGCAACGAGGCGCGTCGCCTGAGGCTTGCGGGATGGGTTCGAAATTGCAGTGACGGCAGCGTTGAGGCCGTGGCGGCCGGCGAAGAAGCTGCGCTGCAGCGCCTTGCGCAATGGGCACGACGTGGACCGTCCGGGGCCCAGGTAGACAGCGTTGAAGTCAGCGCGGCTACACACGCGCAAGCGAGCGATGTCGATGATCCATTTAACCAGCGTTAGAGTCGTCGCACCGCGGCGATAGGCGATACTCACCAATCACAAGGAGCGAGCATCGTGAATCGACAGAATCGACGGCATGCCATCG
>DATLMT010000346.1:0-4969 GCA_035537135.1 Burkholderiaceae bacterium
CAGTGAGCTGGAGCGCGAAGAGTGTTCGATCGACAGCCTGTGGATCTCGACCAAATGTGGCGAGTCCGACACGACGTCGGGCTGCGGCGCCAACCCCACGGTTGGCAATGCGTTCGACAAGCTGTATCCGCTCGGCACCACGCTGGTATTCGGCGAGACCACCGAATTAACCGGCGGCGAACATCTGGTGGCCGAGCGCTGCCGGACGCCCGAAGTCCGCGATAAGTTCATGCATTACTTTAACCGTTATCAGCAAGTCATTGATAGGCATAAGACAAGTGACTTGTCTGACTCGCAACCGACGAAGGGAAATATTCTTGGCGGCTTGACGACGATAGAGGAGAAGGCGCTCGGGAATATTCAGAAAATCGGCCGCCAATGCAAGATTGATGGTGTGCTCGACAAAGCCGAAGCGCCGACCGGCCCCGGTCTGTGGTTCATGGATTCTTCGTCGGCCGCGGCCGAGATGGTGACGCTCTGCGCTGCGTCGGGCTATACGGTGCACTTCTTTCCGACCGGCCAGGGGAACGTGATCGGTAATCCGATACTGCCGGTCATCAAGTTGTGCGCGAATCCGCGAACCGTGCGCACGATGAGCGAGCACATCGATGTCGACGTCTCCGGCTTGCTGCGGCGTGAAATGACCCCCGACGACGCCGGCGATGCACTGATCGACATGATGTTTCGCACTGCCAACGGCCGGCTGACTGCGGCGGAAGCGCTCGGACATCGCGAGTTTGTTTTGACAAGGTTGTACGAGAGCGCGTGATGTTGCAGGTTTCGGTGTGGCGCGGGACCCATCAGGGCCGCTACGTCGAGTACCAAGTGCCGCGGCAGACGAGCCAGACCGTGCTCGACGTCGTCACGTACATTCAGCGCAAGTTGGACTCGACGCTGGCATATCGCTACGCGTGCCGTGTGGGTATGTGCGGCTCATGCGCGATGACGGTCAACGGCGTCGCACGGTGGACGTGTCGCACGCACGTCGGCGCGGTGGCCGGCGAAGAAGGCACGCTGCGAATCGGACCGCTGGCTAACCTGCCGGTCATACGCGATCTTGCGACCGACATGCGCGAGTTCTTCGATAAATGGACGCGCGCCAAAGGTCAGTACGAGAGTGCGCGCACCCGACGCGAAGATTTCGTCGCGGTGAAGCCGACAAGCAAAGAAGCGCAGGCCTGGCAGGCGGGAATCGAATGCATTGGCTGCGGCGTGTGTTACGCATCGTGCGACGTCGTGGGCTGGCGCAGCGACTATCTGGGCCCCGCGGCGCTGAACCGCGCATGGACACTGGTCAACGATGTGCGAGACGGGGCACGTTTGGAACGCTTGCGCGCCGTGGCGGGCGACGCGGGCTGCCAAAGCTGCCACACGCATATCAGTTGTACGGAGCGCTGCCCGAAGCACATCTCGCCGACGGCGTCGATTGCGGGACTTAAGCGAGCAACAGCGGGGGCGGTTCTGCGGGGCGAGCTGTGACACACCCGCGTCACGAAACGCGGCTCTGGCTCGCGCAGCGCGTTTCCGCTGCGGTGCTTGCATTCTGCGTAATCGTGCATCTGATCACGATCATCTACGCCACGCGCGGCGGACTGTCTAGCGCCGAGATACTGGCACGAACGCGCGGCAATAGCGCATGGCTGATTTTCTATGGTGTTTTCGTGCTGGCGGTGGCGGTGCACGTTCCGATTGGGCTGCGCGCAATCGCTAGCGAATGGCTTGGGTGGGATGGGCGAGGGCGCGATGCGCTGTTGACTGTATTCAGCGTTGCGCTACTCGTCACCGGCCTCGGCGCAGCATGGGCAGTGTTTGCTTGAGCCGCGCGTAAACCATGAGAGCCAACTCGATCGGCGCGCGTCATTATTCCGTGCGGCGACGCCCGGCGTATATCGCTTTCCTGGTGCATCGGTTCAGCGGTCTTGCGCTGGCACTGTTTCTTCCCTTGCACTTTTGGGCGTTGAGCCAGGCGCTGCGCGACGCCGAGCTCGAAGGGTTTCTGCGATGGACAGACAACCCGATGGTAAAAGTGGCCGAGTGGGGGTTGGTAGTGCTGCTAGCTGCACACGCGGGCGGCGGGCTGAGGTTGCTAGCGCTCGAGTTTCTGCCATGGCGCGGCTGGCAACAGTCGTTACTGGCGGTTGCGGCTGCGTTTTCGGTGGCGGTTGGTTTGGCATTCGCTTTGGCGTTGTAGCGCAACGCCGAGCAATAACTTGTGGAGGATGTGATGAAGACGCGCTTGCTGTTGCTGGCTCTGTCGGTGCTTTCGTTCGGCGCATCGGCGCAACCGACCTCGAGCTACCCGATCAAGACTGTGCGCATCGTCGTTCCATTTGCGGCCGGCGGTGCGACCGACATCGTTACGCGCATCCTGGCACAGAGTCTCACCGAAAGTTGGGGGCAGGCGGTAGTGGTCGAAAATCGCGGCGGCGCCGGGGGCAACATCGGTGCGGCCGAAGTGGCGAAAGCCGCGCCCGACGGTTACACGCTGCTGATGACGTCGGGTTCGATCGTCACGGCGAATCAGCACATTTACAAAAACATGGGGTTTGACCCGCAGAAAGACTTGCTGCCGATCACAATGGTGGCCAGCGGTCCGCAAGTGATCGTCGTCAATCCCAGTCTTCCAGTCACGAACCTGAAGGAATTGATCGAGCTTGCAAAAGCAAAGCCCGGCACGCTGAACTACGGCCACGCCGGCATTGGCAGCCAGACGCATCTGGCCGCCGAAAATTTTCTGTTTGCAACGGGTCTGAACATTCAGCAGATTCCCTACAAGGGTGAAGGGCCGGCGATCACCGACTTAGTTGCGGGCCAGATCAATCTCGCGACGCCAAATCTGCCGGCTGCAATCGGATTCATTAACGGGGGGAAGCTGCGCGCTCTCGCCGTGACGGGAAAGGAGCGCTCCCCCGCATTACCCAATGTGCCCACGGTCGCGGAAACGGTGTCCGGATTTGAAAACATCGGGTGGTTCGGCTTAATGGCGCCCGCCGGTACACCGCAGCCGATCATCGATCGCATCCATCGCGATGTGGTAAAGGCAATCGACTCGACCGGCATACGCGCGCGCTTTTTTGTGCAGGGCATGGCCCCGACGCCGCTGACGCCGGCGGCTTTTGCAACGCGCATCCAGAACGAAACCGCGCGTTGGAGCAGTGTTGTGCGCGAACGGAAGATTGTCGCGAACTGAAGTAGCAAGCGTGCGTCGCGGGGCGGCCGCATGTCGCCCGGTCTCAATGCAACTGCCCTTGACACGACATCACTGACGCCGGGAGAATATGCGCCATTGCGCATATGCGCATACTCGAGCCGTGATGGATCCCGAGCTTGATCGCCTGTTTGAAGTTGTTTCCGGCTACTTTGGTCTTCTTTCCGAGCCGACGCGGCTGAAGATTCTGAACGCTATCTGTGAAGGGGAACTGAGCGTTTCCGAGATCGTGGAGCGCGTCGAGTCGACGCAGACCAACGTTTCCCGGCACCTGAATTTGATGTACGGCAAAGGAGTCTTGAAGCGTCGACGGGACGGCGCGTCGACTTTTTATTCGATCGCCGATCCTAACGTCGTGAGGCTGTGCCGGACAGCGTGCGTGCAGATGGCGAGCCAGTTCGACGAAAAGTCGGTCTCGAATCGCACGATGAAGCGCTTCATGCAGCGCGCATGAGCGACAGAAATGTTGGCCGCGTGGTCGCGGCGCTCGAAAATCATCTGCCCGCGCAGCAGCTGCACCTTCAGCGTCGCAACTTTATTCGCAGCAGCGTCGCCGGCGGTGCATTGATGGCCGGCGCGGGCGCAGTAGCGCAGACAAGCCATGCGCCGCTGGTGCCGCCATGGACACGATCGCTTGGCGCGCCGGTTGTTAGCTCTGGCTATGGTATGCCTTCGAAGTACGAAGCCAACGTGCAGCGGCGCCAAAGTCCGGGACTGACGCCGCAGCCGCAGGCCAGCATCAGCTTCACTCCTTTGCAGAACCTGTTCGGCATCATCACGCCTGCCGGTGTTCATTTCGAGCGGCATCATTCCGGAATGCCGGAGGTGGACCCGGAGCAGCATCGGTTGATGATTCACGGCCTCGTCAAACGTCCGCTGATGTTGACGATGGACGATGTGATGCGGTTTCCGTCGGTGTCGCGAGTTCACTTCATCGAATGTGGTGCCAACGGCGGCATGGAATGGGCCAACGTTGCCGTGCCGACGGTGCAGTACACACACGGCATGATCGCCTGCAGCGAGTTCACGGGAGTGTTGCTGTCGACATTGCTCGATGAAGCCGGGATGGACCGCGCCAATGGCAAGTTTGTATTGGCCGAAGGCTCCGACGGCTCGGCTTTAACACGCACGATTCCGATGGAATTCGCGCTGAACGATGTGATGGTCGTCTATGGGCAAAACGGCGAGATGCTGCGGCCCGAGAACGGTTATCCGCTGCGGTTGCTGGTGCCCGGTGTGCAGGGCGTGTCGAGCGTCAAGTGGCTGCGCCGACTGGAAGTTGGCGACAAGCCATGGAATACGCGCGAAGAATCGCTGCACTACATCGATCTGCTGCCCGACGGCACGCATCGCCAATACTCCGGAGTGCAGGAAGTCAAGTCGGTGATCACGATGCCATCGGGCGGGCAGAAGCTCGTTGGTCGCGGGTACTACGAGATCACCGGCCTCGCATGGTCGGGCCGCGGCATGGTGAAGCGCGTCGATGTGTCGGTCGATGGCGGTCGTAATTGGCAAACGGCTCGCTTGCAGGAGCCGGTGCTGACGAAAGCCTTGACGCGATTTCGGCTCGATTGGAACTGGGACGGCGCGCCGGCGTTGCTGCAAAGCCGGGCAGTTGACGAAACCGGACATGTGCAGCCCAACATTCAGCAGCTACGCGCGGTGCGCGGCGTGCGATCGATCTATCACAACAACGCGATACAGACGTGGCGCGTGCAACCCGACGGCGAAGTGTGGAATGTCCAAGTCGCTTAGCGCCCT
>DATLMT010000347.1:0-3328 GCA_035537135.1 Burkholderiaceae bacterium
ACCGAACTCATCGGCACCCAGCAACGCGCCTATCACGACGTCGCGGCCCGTTTTCATCTGGCCGTCGACCTGCACCGCGATGCGGCTGCGCAAGCGATTCAGCACCAGCGTTTGCTGCGTCTCTGCCAGGCCGATTTCCCAGGGCGTGCCCGCGTGCTTGATCGATGACACCGGCGACGCACCAGTGCCACCGTCATGTCCGGCGATTGTGACGTGATCGGCCTTTGCCTTCGCCACACCAGCAGCCACGGTTCCGACGCCGACCTCAGATACCAGCTTGACGCTGATCGACGCCTGCGAGTTCGCATTTTTCAGGTCGTGAATCAGCTGCGCCAGGTCTTCGATCGAATAGATGTCGTGATGCGGCGCCGGCGAGATCAGACCTACTCCGGGCACGGCGTAGCGGAGCTCCGCGATATATGGGCTGACTTTATGCCCGGGCAGCTGACCGCCTTCGCCCGGCTTGGCACCCTGTGCCATCTTGATCTGCAGCTGATCGGCGCTGATCAGATACTCGGTCGTAACACCGAAGCGCCCCGAGGCAACCTGCTTGATCCTCGAGCGCAGCGAATCTCCAGCGCGCAGCGGTGTATCGACTTCGACTCGATCGCGTCCGAGTACGCCCGACAACGTCGCGCCTTCTTCGATAGCGCTCGCGCCGACGCGCAGCTCCTGACGGTAGCGCATCGGATCCTCGCCGCCCTCACCTGTATTGCTCTTGCCGCCGATCCGATTCATCGCGATCGCCAGCGTCGTGTGTGCTTCTGTCGAGATCGAGCCGAGCGACATCGCGCCGCTCGAAAATCGCTTGACGATGCTCGTTGCTGCCTCGACTTCAACCAGCGGAATGGCCTGCGCCGGGTCGAGCCTGAACTGGAACAGTCCGCGCAACGTCATATGTCGGCGCGATTGGTCGTTGATCAGCTGCGCGTACTCCTTGTACGTCGCGTAGCTATTCGCGCGCGTCGAGTGCTGCAGCTTCGCGATCGCATCCGGCGTCCACATATGCTGCTCGCCGCGCACGCGCCATTGATACTCGCCGCCGGCATCGAGCTGCGTGGCAAGCACCGGATCGTCGGAGAACGCGCCGCGATGGGTTCGCACTGCTTCCTCCATCACCTCGAACAAGCCGACACCACCGATATTGCTTGCAGTACCGCGGAAATATTTTTCGACGAATTCCTTTGAAAGCCCCACGGCTTCAAAAATCTGGGCACCGCAGTACGACATATAGGTGCTGATGCCCATTTTGGACATTACCTTGTGTAGCCCTTTGCCAATCGCCTTGACGTAATTGGCGATCGCTTTGTCAGCATCCGCGCCATGCAAATCGGCAAGCGTTTCAAGCGCCAGATAAGGGTGCACCGCCTCCGCTCCGTAACCAGCGAGCAATGCGAAGTGATGGACTTCGCGCGCTGAGCCTGTTTCGACGACAAGGCCGGTACACGTGCGCAGACCCACAGCGATCAAGTGCTGGTGCACGGCGCTGGTCGCGAGTAATGCCGGTATTGCCACCGTGTCGGCATCGAGCGCTCGATCGGTGATCAGCAACAGGTTGTAGCCGGCGCCAATCGCATCGACCGCCTGCGCACACAAAGAAGCGAGCCGTGCTTCGACACCTTCCTTGCCCCAAACGACCGGATAACAGACATCGAGCTCGAACGAGCGAAACTTATTCGACGAATAGTTTTCGATCGCTCGGATTTTTGCGATATCGCCAAACCCCAAAATCGGCTGGCTGACTTCAAGCCGCATCTGTGGATTGACGTTGTTGATGTCGAGCAGATTCGGCTTCGGACCGATGAAACTGACCAGTGACATCACGAGCTGTTCGCGAATCGGGTCGATCGGCGGATTGGTCACCTGCGCAAACAGCTGCTTGAAGTAGTTGTACAGTGGCTTTGCGCGATCGGACAACACCGGCAATGCTGTGTCATTGCCCATTGAGCCGACTGCTTCTTCTGCCGCGAGCGCCATCGGCTCCATCAGCAAACGCACGTCTTCCTGGGTATAGCCGAACGCCTGCTGACGATCGAGCAACGGAACGTCGAGCTTCGCGGCCGAGCCCGGCTTCTCGCCGTAAGCAGAAAGATCATTCAGCTTGATGCGTATGCGCTTGATCCACTCTTTATATGGCTTGCTCGATGCGAGTTGTTGCTTCAACTCCGTATCGTCGATGATGCGCCCCTGCTCGGTATCGATAAGAAACATCTTGCCGGGTTGTAAGCGCCACTTCTTGACGATGCGGCTCTCGGGAATTGGCAACACGCCAACCTCGGAGGCCATCACGACCATGTCGTCATCGGTGACGATATAGCGCGCAGGCCGCAAGCCATTGCGATCTAGAGTCGCGCCGATGCGAACGCCGTCCGTAAACGCAATCGCTGCCGGGCCGTCCCACGGCTCCATCATCGCGGCGTGGTACTCGTAAAACGCCCGGCGCGAGTCGTCCATCAGCGCGTGCTGCTCCCACGCTTCCGGAATCATCATCATCATCGCGTGCGCGATGGGATAGCCGCTCATGATCAGCAGCTCGAGGGCGTTATCGAAACATGCGGTATCAGACTGCCCTTCGTAGATCAGCGGAAAGAGCTTGGCAAGATCGCCGCGCAATACGGGTGAGGACATCACGCGCTCACGCGCACGCATCCAATTGAAGTTGCCCTTGACGGTGTTGATTTCGCCGTTATGAGCGACCAAGCGATACGGGTGTGCGAGTTCCCACGACGGAAACGTATTAGTGGAGAAGCGCTGGTGAACCAGCGCAATTGCGGAAACAACGCGTGGATCGCGCAGATCCCTGTAGTAGCGACCCACCTGATCCGCAAGTAACAAGCCCTTGTAAACGACGGTGCGCGTCGACATCGACGGCACAAAGTATTCCTTGCCGTGCTTCAGTTTCAGCGCCTGAATCTTGTGACTCGCGGTCTTGCGAATCACGTAGAGTTTCCGCTCCAGCGCATCGGGCACCATTACGTCAGCGCCGCGGCCGATGAAGATTTGGCGGATCACGGGCTCCCGATTCTTCACCAGCGGCGACATCGGCATGTCGCAATCCAGTGGCACATCCCGCCAGCCAAGCACACTCTGGCCCTCGGCGCGCACCGTGCGTTCAAGTTCCTGCTCGCACGCCAGACGCGAGGCGTGCTCGCGCGGCAAAAAGATCATGCCGACGCCGTATTCGCCGTGCGGCGGCAACGTTACGGAATACTTCGCCAGCTCTTCGCGGTAAAACGCGTCCGGGATCTGCAGCAGGATGCCCGCGCCGTCGCCGCACAGAGGATCGGCACCGACAGCGCCGCGATGGTTCAGGTTTTGCAGGATCAGC
>DATLMT010000348.1:0-4319 GCA_035537135.1 Burkholderiaceae bacterium
GAATCCGCGTCTAGCGGGAGAACGGATGAACGATCGAGTCCAGAACGCGGGCGCAACGCCGCTCGCCGAAACCATCACGCTGGCAAAGGCGAAGAAGCTGATCCAGTGCATGGCGCACGAGCAGAGCTTTTTGCTGCTTTCGCCCCCGGGCATCGGCAAGTCTGACATTGTGTATCAGGCCGCGCGTGAAGCAGGGCTGCCTTGCCGCTCGCTACTTGGCACTCAGATCGCGCCGGAGGACGTCAGCGGCATCCCACGCATTGTCGGCGAGCGCAGCGTGTTCTGTCCGCCGCGGGCGCTGCTGCCTGAATCGCCGGATCCATTTTGCCTTTTCCTCGACGAGCTTCCAGCGTGTGCGCCGGACGTGCAGAAGTCGCTGTATTCGCTGTTGCTCGAGCGGCGGCTGGGCGAGCACGCACTGCCGGCGGGCGCGTGGGTCGTTGCTGCTGGAAACCGCCTTCAGGATCGCGCGCTGGTGCGCTCGATCAGCTCGGCGCTGATCAACCGCGTGACACTGTTGCACATTCGCGCCGATGTCGATGAATGGCAATCTTGGGCGCAGAAAAATGGCGTGCGCGCAGACATTCGTACGTTCATCCACTATCACCCCGAAGCGCTGATCCGCGAGGTGCCTGCAGAACCCATTCCATTTTCTACGCCTCGCGCGTGGGCCGCTCTGTCGCGAGCGCTCGATCTGACTGAAGCCGCGGGAATGCTCAACCCCGAAACGCGCCGCGCGCTTGCGTTCGGCCGGCTGTCGCCAGAGGATGCTGCGGTGTTCTGCGCGTTGGCTGAGGAGACGATCGCACCGATGCGGCCGCTTGCCGACTACATCGTCAATGCCGAGTTGCTGCCGGAAGGTGAAGCAGCGCGCTGGTTCATCCTGGACTGCATTCGCCGACACGTTCGCGATGGCCGGCTCGACGGCGTCACACCCAAAGCCGTCAATCGCTTCTTGCTTAGTCTTCCGCACGAGAATCAGCTCACCGTATTGACCGATCTGGTCGAACAGTGGGGCGCGTTGGGCGCGGACAAGGCGATGTTCAGGCTGCTTAGAAAAGTCGCTGAGTTGTGAGCCAAATACAAAGCACCCGCGCTCGGGTCGAGCGCGTGTTGCGTCTGGTTAATGCCCCTCTGCCGCATCTTGCCGGCCTCGTTGCCGCGGCGCGCGTGTCGATTGACGAGCGCGTGCCGACGATGGGTGTGTTTGCCTCAGGTCGGCTGGTCGTCAACCCCGGCTTCGTCGCGCGATTGAATGATCGCGACCTGCTGTTCGTGCTCGCGCACGAAATGCTGCATCTAGCACTCCGCACTCACGACCGCGCCAAGGGCGCGGGGCGGACTGAATTCAATTACGCGCATGACTACATCATCAACGACATTCTTCGAAGCGAGCTGGGTGTGGCGGTCATTCCCGCGAGCGGTCTGGACATGCCGGGTGCAAAGGTCAAGTCCGCCGAACAAATCGTGCTCGAGATGCGGCGCCGAGGTGACTCGATCGCGTCTCGATCGCAGGTGTGGGAGGGCCAGCCGATAAGTGCCGGGCAACGCTTTCCTGGAGAGCCGGGTTCCGCCGGTGAGCATGATGGAGGCGACGTGCTGGATGGCGCGGTTGAGCGCGACTGGTATCCCGGTGAGGCTGCGACTCAGCGCAATGCGGCCGAGCGCGTCAAGGCGCTTGCGGCTCGGGCGCTCTCGCTTGCCGAAGCGATGGAGGCGATGCGAGGAATGCGTGGCACAACGCCCGCGGCAGCAACGCAAAACGTGATCGCATTGCGCGGCCTTTATCGAACGCCGTGGCAGCTTGCATTGCAGCGCTGGATGGCGTCGGTCGCGCCCGGCGAGCGCACGTTCACGCGCGCATCGCGGCGCAATGCACCGCAGACGGACGTGGTGCTACCAGGCCGGCGGCGCGAAGGCTGGCTTCTGAACGTCGTGCTCGACACGAGCGCGTCAATGTCCGGCGAGATTGCGACCGCGTTGGGTGCTGTGGCGGACTACTGCGACGCCGCGAGCGTCGACCAGGTTCGACTCGTCCAGTGTGACGCGGGAGTCACCGCGGATGAATTCCTTGAACCCGACGCGCTCGCAGAACACGAAATTGCCGGTTACGGTGGAAGCGACTTATCGCCCGCGCTGCTGCATCTCGCCGACGACGCGACTACACGCGCCGCGGTGGTCATCACCGACGGCGACATCGAGTATCCGCGCCAGCCGATGCCGTACGAAATACTTTGGGTTCTTGCGCCGCGCGCAAGAGCGCAGTTTGCGCCGCCATATGGTCGTGTCGTTTCGATGACGTAGAGAGGACATTTATGAAGGTCGTTCAGGAATTGGTTGCTTACTTCGACCGCCGCGGAAAGCTCAACGCCGCGCAGATCCGCTCGCTTCTTGACAGTGGATACCTCGCTGCTGACGCGCCGGCGAACATGCTCGATCTGGCCGAACCGATAGGTGCGACCTATTATTTCCGCGTCACCGGAAAGTCGGAAGGCCCACTGTGGGGAACGGATGTGTACACCGGTGACTCCGCACTTGCCGTCGCGGCCGTGCACGCTGGTCAGGTCAACGTGGACGAGACAGCAATCGTCAAGGTTAAAGTCCTCGCGCCACCGTCAGCCTTCTCCGGTTCTATGCGCCATGGCGTGACAAGCCATGACTTCGGGCGCTTCGGAAGCGCGTACTCGCTGGCGGGCGTTTAAATCCGGCACCGGCTGCGCAGCGCCACTTCGCTCGCGGAGCGGTTTTGCTCAGCGTATGCGGCTGTAGCTGCATTGCCACTAATGCCCTGCTTTTCCTCGAAACCGGCTGGGGTGATTGGAGAAAAATGCACTACGTCTTGTAACGGAACCCGCCATGAACTCGGACCGATTGACTTGCATTCACTTGGAAGTTGCGATTAACGGATCAACCACCAATCCGCACGAGTCTGCGGAAGACGCGGCATTACGCAGGCAGGCAGCTGCCGAATGCGCTGCCCTAAGAGTGGTCGGCGCGGGTCCTAGCGAGGCGCCCTGAGACTGCCGTTTACAAGGCAATCGTTGGAGGTCAATAGCTAAGGTCACCACGTTGGTTTTCGCATGAACCACGGAAAGCAGTTTGTGACGACCAAGAGTCCTTCAAAGCTGGACAGCTCCCAACCCCTGGAGCTCGACACCGCGCTCCGCGCGAGCGAAGAGCGCTTCCGGACCCTGTTCGAGACGATGAGCGAAGGCTTCGCCATCGACGAAATAATTCTTGATGAAGCGGGAAGGCCGTGTGACTTGCGTTACCTCGAAGTTAATCCAGCCTTTGAACGTCACACTGGGTTAAGGCGAGAGCAGGTAGCCGGCCGCACAGCCCGCGAGCTTTTCCCGGACGCAGAACAATCGTGGTTCGAGGTCTACGGGAACGTCGCCCTGACCGGCGTACCGGCGCATTTCGAAGCCCGCTTCGGCCCGCTAGGCCGATGGTTCGAAGTGCACGCCTATCGCGTCGCGCCCGGACGCTTCGCGACACTCTTCTTTGATATCACCCAACGCAAGGAAGCCGAACTGCTTCTGCGCGATAGCGAAGAGCGCTTACGCGAGGCCGATCGCCGCAAAGACGAGTTCATCGCGATGCTCGGCCACGAGCTGCGCAATCCACTCGGCCCGATCCGCAATGCTGTGCAAATTCTCAACGTTGTCGCTGCACACGAGCCGACTGCGCGCAAGGCGCGCCAAATGATCGACCGGCAATCGGCGCACATGGCGCGACTGATCGATGACCTGTTGGACATGGCGCGGGTCACACACGGCAAACTCGAAGTAAATAAGTCCAGGTGCGACCTTGCTGGCATTGTGAGCAACACGATCGAAGACTATCAACCGCAGCTTGAATCAGCGGGCTTGCACGTAAGTGTCGAGGTGCCCGATCAATCCGTTTGGGTGTACGGCGACGCAACCCGGCTCAGCCAAATCATCGGCAATGTCCTACATAACTCGCTGAAATTCACCGAGCCTGGGGGGTCGATATCCGTGCGACTGCTTCTGAAAGGAGACGGCTGCGAAATTCAGATACGCGACACCGGCATCGGGATGGACGCGGCCACGCTCGACAACATGTTCGCCACGTTTAACCAGGCAGATCGCAGCCTTGACAGGAGTCGCGGCGGGTTGGGTCTGGGTATGGCGTTGGTCAAGCATTTGGTTGAGTTGCACGACGGCCAGGTGCACGTCAGCAGTGAAGGCCTGGGCAAGGGCAGCGAAGTGTCGGTCCGAATTCCCCTCGAGCTCGCGGTGGCACCGTCGGCCACCCAGCAGCCGATGGCGAGCGACGCAAAGAGCAGTGGCTTGCGT
>DATLMT010000349.1:0-4374 GCA_035537135.1 Burkholderiaceae bacterium
TTTTGAGCTGCGCGTAGTGCATGCGGGTGCGATACATCATCTGCACGTGTCCGCCTTTTTCGTGCGCATCAAACAGCGCATTCAATGCGACCAGCATCGCGGCGTGGCGCGGGTCGCCGGGGGCCGGCAGGTATGAGGCCGATCCTGCGAGCGCCAACAAATCTTCCCTCGCCAGCTGGCGCGGATTGTCGAACGTGGCCACGGCCGCCGTCGCCGGCGCAAAGAACTGAGCGATCGCTTTTTCGTCGATGTGACGATGAAGCAGCTTGGCGTAGTCGATGCCGTGCGTTCGCAGCAGCGCTTCGTAGCCAGCGAGAAACGGGCTGCCGGTCGATTGGCGGTCATTCCAGATCAAAGCGGCCCAGCCGCCCGGGCGCAGGATGCGCCGCGCTTCAACCGCGGCGCGCGGCACGTCGAACCAGTGAAACGCTTGGCCGGCAATCACAAGGTCGGCTGAGTCATCGACAAGCGTCGTGGCTTCGGCCGTGCCTCCGATACTTCGATAGAAAGGAAATTCGCGCAGCTGTTGATCGCCCGCTCCACGCATCGATGCGTTGGGCTCGACACCGATGACTGCATAGCCACTGCGCAGGAACGGCTCGGCCGACAACCCGGTGCCGACGCCGATATCGACAATGGTCTGTCCTTGCCTAAGCGCACCGATCTGTTGCAGCTGCTCGACGATCGCGGTTGGATACGACGGCCGGCCTCGCACATATGCATCGGCCCGATTGGAGAATCTCTCGGTGACTGGCTGCATCGTGGGTTCACCTCATTGCAGGTGGCGCGCAATCAGTATTCGCTGAATATCGCTGGTGCCCTCGTAAATCTGGCACACGCGCACATCGCGATAAATGCGCTCGACCGGGAAATCGGAGACGTAACCATAGCCTCCATGAATCTGAATCGCATCCGAGCACACCTTCTCCGCCATCTCTGAAGCAAACAGTTTCGCCATCGCTGCCTGCTTCAGACACGGCTGGCCAGCGTCCTTCAACGCAGCCGCGTGGTGGATCAACTGCCGCGCAGCTTCCAGTTGAGTAGCCATATCCGCCAACCGAAATTGCACTGCCTGATGCTCAAAGATCGGCTTGCCGAAAGCCTCGCGCTCTGTTGCATATTTCAAAGCGGCTTCGTAGGCCGCGCGCGCCATGCCGAGCGCTTGCGATGCGATGCCGATGCGGCCGCCTTCGAGCCCTGCCAAGGCGATTTTGTAGCCCGCGCCTTCTTCGCCGATCAGGTTCTCCGCGGGCACGCGGCAGTTTTCGAACACGATCTGTGCGGTGTCCGACGCGTGCTGCCCCAGCTTTTCTTCGAGGCGCGCAACCACGTAGCCCGGCGTTTTCGTTTCGACAATGAATGCGCTGATCCCGCGCTTTCCCGCAGCCTTGTCGGTAACCGCCATCACGATCGCCACGTCAGCCGTTTTGCCGCTGGTAATGAACTGCTTGACGCCATTCAGTAACCAGTCGGTGCCCTGGCGCCTCGCGCTGGTGCGCAGTCCGGACGCGTCGGATCCGACATGCGGCTCAGTCAAGCAAAACGCGCCGAGCATTTTTCCCTGCGCCAGCGGCACCAGATACTTCCTCTTCTGCGCTTCGCTGCCCCACGCAAGCAGGATTGCGCATACCGGACAGTTATTGACACTGACAATGGTCGACGTCGCACCGTCGCCGGCCGCGATTTCTTCAAGCGCGATCGCTAACGCCATGCTGTCCATTCCCGCGCCGCCGTACTCTTCAGGAACAGCGATGCCGAACGTTCCGAGCGCGGCGAGCTCAGCCAATGCTTCCTTCGGAAAAGTGGAGTCGCGATCCCATTGTGCGGCAAACGGCGCCAGCCGGGTCGCAGCAAAATCACGCAGCGAATCGTGTAACAGTCGATGCTCGTCAGTGCGCATCGCGCTTCATTAAACGATTTTGCGTCCGCCCTTGTACGACAGCCACTCAACGCGGCGTTTTAGGACAGCGCCGACGATGGTGCCCGCAATAAGCGCGCCCAGCAACAGCGGGCCGCCGCCGATCACAGTGATAACGAGGACCACATCGCGCGCGCAGCCGAGGAAGCGATAGCCCGGGCACCATAGAAAACTGACGTACGCGCCGAGCGCAACCCACGTCAGGACCGCCACCGCGAGCGCGCGCGATAGCGATTGTTTGATGCCAGCAATATTGCTTGCTGCCTTGCGATACATCACCAACGCGAACAGCATCGACAGCAAGCCAGGAACGATGACGAACACCCAGGTCGGCACGCCAGCCTCGTCTGCGAAGTTGCGCATCACAACTTCCACCAGCCCGGCACCGAGCAGAGTGCAAATTCCAAACACGAGCGTCGCGAAAACGGCTATCGGCATGGCATCAGGCTCTTGCGCGTGCGGTCACTTCGATTTCGATTTTCATCCGTCCGTCGACCAGTCCGCAGACGATTGCCGTTGCCGCCGGCCGTGCCTGCGCGAAGTAGCTGCCGAAGATCGGCGCCAGTAACGGGAAAGACGCGGCGTCGATCAGGTAGTAGTGCACGCGAACGACGTCGTCGAGCGTGCAGCCAGCCTCGCTCAACGCCGCCGAGATGTTGCGGAAACACTGGTGCGTCTGCGAGACGACGTCATCATCGATCGTCATTGCCCGGTAGTCGAACCCGGTGGTTCCGGACACGTGTACGTAATCGCCGTCCACCACAGCGCGGCTGTAACCCGCTGTTGCTTCGAAGGACGAGCCCGACGAGATCAGGCCGCGTTGCTGCGACGTCGCTACCAAGACAGTTGCTCGCCGTTGTAGTTAATGAACTTTCCGTTTGAAGAATCGTTGGCCAGCGCGAGAATGCGGCGCATGCCTTCGACGCTTGTTTTGACGTCGATGTCTGCGCTGCCGCCGCCCATGTCGGTACGTACCCAACCCGGGTGAAACGCGATGCAGACGACGCCTTGTGGGCCGTACTCAAGACTGGCGGTTCGCAATGCCGCGTTCAACGCTGCCTTGCTGACGCGATAAAGCCAGTTTGCCGTGTTGGTCATCAACGACAACGACCCCATGCGGCTCGACACCACCGCGAGCTTGCCGCGTGACGCGATCAGTGCCGGCGCCAATGCCGGAATCAGTTGCATCGGAGCGCGCACGTTGGTATGCATCACAGCATCGAAGTCCAACCCGCCGGGCGAGGTGATCGCCTGCCCGCGCGGGCCGGCGACTCCTGCGTTGATCACCGCGATGTCTAGTTTTTCATTTGCCATTTTTTCGCCGAAGTCGAGCACTGCGCCTTCGTCGACCATGTCGAGCACTGTCGGCTTTGCACCCAGCTCGCGCAACGTTGCGCCCGACTCCGGTGTTCGGTGCGTTGCGATCACGCGATTGCCCTCGGATGTGTACTGTCGAACGAACTCAAGGCCGATTCCACGCGATGCTCCGACAATCAAGACAGTGGCCATCAGCGCTCAGCTTGAACGAGCCGGACCGCCAGCGCGGCGAACAACGCGCCACCGATCGCGTTTAACACGCGCCGGGTGACGGTGCTAGCACCAAAGGCCCGCATTCGATGCGCCAGTGCTACCAGCGCCAACAAAAATAACGCGCCTCCCGCGATGAAGACGGCGCCGAGAAACAGAAACGCAAGTGTCTTGTCCGGCGCGTCAACGGAAATGAACTGCGGCAGCAGTGCGAGGAAGAACAAAGCGACTTTAGGATTCAATACATTGGTCAGAAATCCCTGTGCAAAAACGTGCGTTGCTGGCGCCGGCGGCGCCGCGGCAAGCGTGCTGCCCCCGCCGCGCACCGATGCACGCAACATTCCCCACGCGAGCCACAGCAAGTACGCAGCGCCGATCCATTTGATGGTGGTGAATGCCAGCGCCGACGCAGCCAGCAGCGCTGCAAGACCAAGAGCTGCAGCGAACGTATGCACGACGCAGCCGGCGGTGATTCCGAGCGCAGCGGCCACTCCCGAACGCCATCCGTGCTGCAGCGTGCGGCTCAGCGTGAACAGCATGTCTACGCCGGGTGTCGCATTCAGCACGAGCCCGGTCGCAATGAACAGCGGCAGATCCTCAGTTCCTAACACTTTCCGAACATGCTAAAGAAGTTCAACCGCCATCGCGGTCGCTTCGCCGCCGCCGATGCAAAGCGCCGCGACACCGCGCTTGCCGCCGGTTTTCTTCAAGGCGCCGAGCAGCGTCGTAACGATGCGTGCGCCCGAGGCGCCGATCGGGTGCCCGAGTGCGCACGCTCCGCCGTGCACATTGACCTTGTCGTGCGGCAAGCTGAGTTCGTTCATTGCGGCCATCGTCACCGCTGCGAATGCTTCGTTGATCTCCCACAGATCAACGTCGCTGATTTTCCAGCCGATTTTTTTCAGCAGCTTGTCGATCGCGCCGATCGG
>DATLMT010000350.1:0-2578 GCA_035537135.1 Burkholderiaceae bacterium
CGATCTGGTCAACCGGCTGGCGGAATGCGGACTCGATCCCGAGTCGTCGCTGGCGCAGCAGTGGGCCACCTTGGCCCAGCGCCTGCTTGGCTTTCCGCGCCACCTGTCGCAGCATCCGGGCGGCTTCGTGATCTCCGCCGGCAAGCTGTCGCGCCTGGTGCCGATCGAAAACGCGGCGATGGAGGATCGCTGCGTCATTCAATGGGACAAGGACGATCTCGAAGCGCTCGGCCTGCTGAAGGTTGACGTGCTGGCGCTCGGCATGCTGTCGGCCACACGCCGCTCGCTCGAATTCATTGCGCAGAAGCTCGGGCGGCCGTTTGCGATGGGCGACATCGAGGACGACGACACGCCCACGTACGACATGATCTGCGCGGCCGACACGATCGGCACGTTCCAGATCGAATCGCGTGCGCAGATGACGATGCTGCCGCGCCTGAAACCGCGCTGCTATTACGACCTGGTGGTGGAAGTTGCAATCGTGCGGCCGGGTCCGATTCAGGGTGGCATGGTGCACCCGTATCTGCGCCGGCGCGACGGCAAGGAACCGGTCGAGTATCCGAACAAGGCAATCGAATCGGTGCTCAAGCGAACACTCGGCGTTCCGATCTTTCAGGAGCAGGTGATGCAGCTCGCAATCGTCGCCGCCGATTACACGCCGGGTGAGGCGGATCAGCTGCGGCGCTCGATGGCCGCGTGGAAACGCAAGGGCGGGCTCGGGCCGCATAAGGAACGGCTGATCAACCGCATGACGGCGAAGGGATACGCGCTCGAATATGCCGAGCGCATCTTCAAGCAGATCGAAGGGTTCGGCGAATACGGATTTCCGGAAAGTCACGCCGCGAGCTTCGCGCTGCTGGCGTATGTGTCGTCCTGGATCAAGCGCCATCATCCGGATGCGTTCCTCGCCGGGCTATTGAACAGCCAGCCGATGGGTTTTTATGCGCCCGCACAGCTGGTGCAGGACGCGCGCCGGCATGGAGTCGAAGTGCGTGCCGTCGACGTGACGATCAGTCAGGTCGAATCGACGCTCGAGCCGCCGCAAATCGAATCAAACACGGGCGCAGAAACGCAGGCAGTGCGGCTCGGACTGAATCGCATCAGCGGACTGAAGGAAACTTCGATCAAGCGCATCGTCGAGTCCCGCAATGAGCGCGCCTTCGATAACGTTGAAGATCTGGCGATGCGAGCGCAGTTGAATTCACTCGAGCTCGAAACGCTAGCTGCCAGTGGAGCGTTGACCACGCTTGCCGGCCATCGCCATCAGGCCGGCTGGGAAGCACTCGGCGTCGAGACGCGGCGTACGCAGATGCTGAAGCCAGCGCGCTTTCCGGAGCCGCGAATCGAGCTCGCGCCACCGACCGAAGGCGCAAATATCGTTGCCGATTACGAGCGGCTCGGCTTGACGCTTGGCCGTCATCCGCTGGCGCTGCTGCGGCCACGGCTGGCGAAAATGAAAATCAGAACCTCGATCGAGCTGCAAACCACTCCAAGTGGACGAACCGCACGTGCATGCGGCATCGTCACGCATCGGCAACGGCCGCAGACCGCCAAAGGCTCGGTGTTCGTGACGATCGAAGACGAAACAGGGCCGGTCAATATCATTTTCTGGAACGATATTTTCGAGCGCGAGCGCAAGGTGGTGGTGGGCTCGACGTTGCTCGGCGTCCACGGCGTATGGCAATCCGAAGCCGGCGTCATGCATCTGCTGGCCAGGCACGCGACCGATTACTCACGCTTGCTCGGAAGGCTCGCCACTTCGTCGCGGGACTTTCACTAAGACTTCACTAATACAATCGTCGCCGCCTAAGTCGAATCAGGAGACCACGTGCGCGCACGGTATGCCGGCTTCGCCATCTTGCTGGTCTTCGTCGCGTTGCTCGCTGTGTTGCTCTGGTACCGGCAAGCGAGCCTGCCGGTGCACGAAGGAACTTTTTTGGTGCCCGGCCTGCAGCAGCCGGTACGCATCGATCGCGATGCCTATGGCATTCCGAACATCGTCGCCGCCCACGAACGCGATGCAACCTTCGCGCTCGGTTACACACATGCGCAAGACCGGCTATGGCAGATGGAGATGAATCGCCGCATTGCCGCCGGTCGTCTGGCAGAAGTGCTCGGCGAACCTGCACTCGACACCGACAAATTTCTGCGCACGATCGGAATCGCACGCACTGCGCAAAGCATTT
Organism: Burkholderiaceae bacterium; assembly: GCA_035537135.1. Lineage (GTDB taxonomy): Bacteria > Pseudomonadota > Gammaproteobacteria > Burkholderiales > Burkholderiaceae_F > JACCZX01. The sequence goes on from DATLMT010000350.1 coordinate 2,187, forward strand.
ACGAGAATCTGGATGCCGAGCATCGCGATCTGCTCGACGCGTATGCCGCAGGTGTTAACGCGTATCTGGGCAAGCGCGGTGGACCGTTGCCGCCGGAGTTTTATCTGACACGCGCACCGAAGCCCGAGCCATGGACGCCGGCAGATTCGATCGGCTGGTCGCTGATGATGGCGTGGGATCTTGCGCGCTATTCGTACTCGCGCGAGCTGCGGCGCCTGCAGCTCGCCCAGCGCTTTTCGGTGGCCGAGATCAACGACTTCTATCCGCCGTATCCGGGTGAGGCTGCGCCAGCGACGGCGGATTACTCAGAGCTGTATCGATTGCTGGGTTTGAAGTCGGCTCCCGCAACCGCGATGGTCGCGCCCGCTTTGAGCTTCGACGGCGAAGGACTC
>DATLMT010000351.1:0-6558 GCA_035537135.1 Burkholderiaceae bacterium
TTCGACTCTCAATTGCCGATTTTTGTAGCGTGACCCTACTGGCGCGCTCAAATATATCTACGCCTCAAAGCACAGAGATTCGGATTTCGCACGAAATCCGTCCCGAAGTCCGGGTTCTGGCGCTGAGAGCCGCCGTGGCCGACGGGCGCTATCGCATTGACTCGCAGGCGCTCGCGTCCAAGATGATCGCGGCCATTTTGCATTTTGAATCTGCCGGCAAACACTGATTGCTTCGACATGTACGCGTCTCCGCTCCCGCCGGGCGCTCCGGCCCGTCTATTTTCCGATCTGGTTAAGGCTTTGCACGACGAGAGCGAAGCTCTGATCGCCAATGACCCTGCGCGCTTGGCCGAGGCCAGTGGACGCAAAGAACACCTGCTACGGCTGCTTGCGCCCCAGGCCAGCGCACTGCGCGCGATGCGGCAAGGCGGAACCGATGAGCTAGAACGCTTCGCGCGCGAAGCGGCACAGCTTCGAAACTTCGCTCCTCGTGTACGCGACCGCTGACGCGGTCGCACGTGCGCTCGTCGCCATTAGTTAGGCGCTCCCTTCGGACCGGCCGCGCGTGCGCGCAGAGTACAAAGACAGGGGGCGGCTCGCCTTCGATCGCCGCGCTTTACTGAACACCAATCACCATTACCAGTGTTTGAGGCGTGCTCGTAAGCGGGCCACCGCTTGACTGTGGAGCTGGCAGACGCGCGACTCTGTAATCCCCATCACGACGCCGATTTCGCGTAGATTCAAATCCTGCTCGTGATAGAGGCTCATCAGAAGTTTTTCGCGCTCGGGAAGCTCTTCAATCGCATCTACCAGCGCGTAGCGAAAGCGCTTGTCGCGGAGGATTTCGCCTGGCTCGGGACAATCTCCTACCAGGTGCCTCTCAAGATAGTCTTCATCGTCGACCTTGCCGCCAAGATCATCCAGGTGCACCAGTTGTGCGCCACGCGCGTCGTGCAGCATCTGCTGATATTGCGCCAGTGACATCTCGAGCTCATCAGCGATTTCAGCCTCTATCGGCGCGCGTCCAAGCTTGCCTTCAAGCCGGTGAATCGCGTTTTCGATATCGCGCTGACTCTTGCGCGCTGAGCGAGGCAGCCAGTCATTGGCGCGCAGCTCGTCCAGCATTGCACCGCGAATGCGCTGTGCCGCGTACACCTCGAACTGGGTTCCTTGCGTCACTTCGAAGCGAGATACGGCATCCATCAGACCCATCATGCCGGCCTGAATCATGTCGTCAAGCTCGACGTTAGCCGGCAGCCGCGCGATCATTTGATGCGCCAGCCGGCGCACTAATGGGGTGTATTGCTTGACGTAGTTGCTTTCGAGTAGGGCATTGGGTCGGACCTCGGTGAGTTGCTTGCCATCGAGCTGACCGTTGTTCAGCGCTTGATAGAGCGCGTCGTATAAAAATGCGTCGTTCTTCATGACCAAACTTTAGGGGGGCGGGGGGTACCGCTAAACGCTGATAGGTGGGCAAAAAGCTGGACATCTGGCGGCATCGGGAATTCGCCTACAGCGCGTGTCAGGTAACGGAGAAGTGTGTGACTGCACTCGTCCAAGTTGAGTCTGATCAACAGCGTGATTACACAAACCTGGATGCAGCGTAAGGGTGCCGCAAGCGAGGACCGCAAAAAAGGCCGGTGATCGCCGCCCATCCCGGCTCATCGCACCCAACTCGCGCCAAATGGGGTTTTAAAGAAGCGCGCGTAGAGGTCGATCTTCGTGGGACCACGGCACAACGCTGCGATTGAAGGACGTACCGATGACGCGCAACCAACTAGTGAAACAGCTCGCGGAAATATCAACCCGACCGATTGGGGCCGCCTCGACCTCGGACGCTGCGGTAAAAGAGTCCAAAGCGAGCAAAGAATATTCGGAGGCGCCCACCGAGCTTTTCGTGTGGTTTGAAGATACGGCCGCTCGTGCCCTGGAAGGCCGCCGCGGTGTTGCCGGCTTGCCCGAATCGCTGCTGCCCATCAGTCGCGAGATGCGTCTGGTCGAGCGCCGCTATGCTGAGAATCATCTGCATCTGTTGAGCGCCGTGCGCATCTCGTGCCGTCAGAACGCTGCCGAGCTGATCGCGTCGCTGTACACCGCCGCTCTGTCGGTCGGCACGGTAGCGTGGATCGGCACGGGTAAGCAGTACGCGCACACGTGGAATGACATGTATCCGGCGACGTTAGCGAAATAGGTTACGACGTCGCATAAAAAAAGGCGCCGCGCGGCGCCTTTTTTATTTGCATTCTTCTATGCAGCTTCTGCATTGGGTGGCACACTGCAGCGTGCCGCAGCGTCGAGCTTGTTCATGTATCTCTGCAACATGCGAGCGGCCGATTCACTCAACTCGACAAACTCGCAGCCGCAGCGGCGCACGCCGTCATTTGACGCCTGAACATCATCGACGTAGCGAACGCGCAACGTGACTGTAATTTGGCCGACGTCGGGAAGATCGAGATAACAGTTTTCGAGCGTGTGGTTTGCCGGTAGCGAAAACTGGACAGGATGGACAAACAGTGCGAGCCCACCGACGCTGAGGTCTAGGACGCGCACCGACTCGTACTGTCCCTTTTTGCCTGGCGACGGCACCAGACACGTAGCCGGCCGGACGGCGGGCGGTTGCCGGCGATAGGCGCCGCGTCGCTGCATCCGCAACAGCTGTTGGGGCAACCGCACGCGAAATGCTGGGCGCCCTTGATGCTCGACCGCTTCCGCAGCGCCAACCGAGAACTGCAACTTGACGTTATCCAGAAATGCGACGACCACCAACTGCTTCGACGCGTAGATCGCCTTCTGCGCAGCAGAGTCGGATGTGCGATCCAGAATCAGTTCTTCAAAACCTTCATTCACTTCGAGTACGTTGCTTACCGTGAAACCGGCTGCCTGGTCGTAGTACAACGTGACCAGTACCTGCTTGTCGCGCAACTGGCGCAGCAGGCCCGCGATCTCGCTGCGCGAATAAATCGCGAAGCGCTCGAGCTCGGGCGAATCGGGTTCCGGAAAGGGCGTCGTCAAGCTCATTCTGCTCCGTTATCGGCTCGCGAACGCGGCGTTGAGATCAACGGGAACATCGGCTCCAGCCAGGGCTCGGAGTGTCCTCGAATGAGCGCATCGTCGGCCAGGATCTGGCGCAGCAAAAACATGCGGCGTTTGTCATCGGCAGCACTGAGCGATTCCGGCCGCTGGTCGGCCGCCTTCAATTTCGCGATCAACGCACCGCAGCGCTCTTCCTGGCGCTCGACTTCGAGCCAATCGCCCATACGCGCTGCCGCAAGCATGGCGCAGCTCGACTGCGCAATCGCCTCGTAATGCTGTAGCAGGCTCGAACGGACAGGCTCGACTGCAATTGATGAGGCCAATTCAACCTCGGCCACTTCGCAAAATTCGTTCGGCATCGTGCCGTCCCCGTCATTGCTGATCAGATGCTGGTGCAGATACAAGCGTGAGCACTGTACCGACGACGAGGTATGCGCCATCGTCCGATTGGAGGGCCGTTCCGAGCGCTTTTCGAAAAAAAAAAGCGCCGGTCACAGACCGGCGCGAAGGCGGGGGAGGAAACCAAAATCCACTTCATCCAACATGGCGAGGCTCTCTTGCCATCTGTCCGTCCATCGACGGGCCGGCGGCGCGCGTGCCTCGCACAGTTTCGTTAACGGCAGCACGACCGCCGACTTGAATTGCCAGTACTCCTGCGTGGTGTAGGAAAAAACCTTACAAACCGACGAGCGGCAGCCTGACAAGGTTCGTAGCGGCACGCTGATTCAACGAATTGAGCCGGTTTCCCACAATGGCGTCACTTCGAAACGCAATTCGAACCACATCAAAACCGACTCAACCGCGAACCAGGAGCCACAATGAGCACGATCGCCGCCAGCAACGAACAACTTCTGCAGGAAATCCGCGAGGCCAACCTGGCCTACCTCGTGCTGGCGCAGCACATGATCCGCGCCGACAAAGCGCAAGCGTTATACCGCCTGGGCGTTTCGGAAGAAGTCGCGACGATCATTGATCAACTGAGCCCCGCACAATTGATGAAGATCGCGGGGTCGAACCAGTTGATCCTGCGATTTCGATTCGACGACGATATGGTCTGGAATCTTCTGACCAGCCATTCGAAGCCCAAGTCGAGCGCGACCGGCGCCGCCGTGGCCGGACTGCACGCCAACATCGTGATGGCCGGTCAATTGGCCAACGTGACCGCCTAACTTCGAATCTCCGGCTGGGGAACTCATCATGCGCATAAAGAGCATCGTTTCCGAGAGCAAACAGATTCAGCGTGCGATCGCGTTGATCAAGCTCGGAGCGCGTCTGCAGGTACTGGAATCGGAAACCGACTTGTCATACGAGCGCTTGCTTCGCCTGTACAAGGAAGTTCAGGGCGAATCACCGGCGCGCGGCATGCTGCCTTTTTCGACCGACTGGTTCATGACGTGGCAGCCGAATATTCACTCGTCGCTGTTTCTGAACATGTATGAATACCTGGATAAGACGAGCGAGCTCGAAGAGATCGACGGCATCATTAAGGCGTATGAGCTGTACCTTGAGCAGATCCGCGCCCAGGGTTTGGAGCCACTGCTGTCGGTGACGCGCGCGTGGCGCCTGGTCAAGTTTGTCGACGCCGGCATGGTGACGCTGACCTCGTGCTGCAAGTGCAATGGCAAGTTCGTCACGCACACGTTTGAGCTGACGAAGAACTATGTTTGTGGTCTGTGCGAGCCCCCGGCACGCGCGGGCAAAGGCAAAGCACAGATTCAAGGCAGTGCATCAGACCTGATTCACTAAAACGTATTCAAGCGCAATGATCGGCGGCTGCGTGCCGCCGATTTTGTTTGGGGCCACGCGAGTACGTATGCCGCACCGGCTGCGCAGCCAAACGCGTGGCGTGCGCGCCGCGACGAATCTGCTTTTTTCTAAACCCGAGCGTACAAAGGAATCTCGAGCTCTCGCACTAGCCCCGCGGTCACATACGCATGCAGGGCGATTTTTTCTGCCGACGTCAGCGCCACGAACGACACACCCATAAGGAGCTCGCCGGTCTCGTCGGGCTTGCGTACAGGACGCGCACGAGCTTCGATCATTAGCTCCTGATCAGCAATGGCAAGCTGGAACACGACTTTAACTTCATCGTAGAAAACGCTGAGGTCCGAGTGCAGCGCGATCGCTGCACCCCCAGTAGACAGATCGCTAATCGTTCCTTTGACGAACTTCCCGGAAGCCTGCGCGCCCGGATAGATCATGCATGGCAATTCGGTCTTGACGCGCGGAGCCGCGCGTAACTCGCGCTTCTCGACGTGCTGTTGCTGCGGCCAGCCGATGTGTAGATACTCGAAAGGCTCGCTGCAAATTTTTGCCAGCGGCGCGATGAATTCATAAATTGTCTCGCCGGAGAAGCTGCGGAATCTGTACATCGCACCGGCCTTGACGGGCATCCCAGACACGTCTTCGGGCGCAGTAACGACGATCGAGTGACCTTCGTGCACTCCGATCAGCTTGACGGTGACGGCGTCGTTAAGCGTCTCGCCGTTGGGCCACATCCTGAGGACACGCCAGCTCGCGAGCTCCCGCGCAGCCGGACGCCGTGCATGATGGTTTGCGGTCGGTGCGGCCGGCGTCGCCGATTGCACATGCGGAGAGGCTGACGGTACCGTAAGCGGTTCGACCAGCGTAGGCACTGTGAGCGGAGAGGCCTCGTCGACGGACACTGCACCGGGTTCGGTGTTCATGGCTCAGCGCGAACATCGCGAATCAATAATGACTCCCAAGTTTGCGGGAGATTTCGTCGTCGAGCCTCCCGAGAAAACGTCCGCTCGCCCTTTAATTCATAGGCTAGAAACGATTCGATGAATAAGCTACGGCGCCTCAAGTTAGCAGTCGCATCGGCCGAAAGTTTGAACGTGGACCCAGGGAGGAAGCGCTGTCCTGATCCCCGCCGAGCGGCCTTCCGCCTTGGGCACCACACCACCGGCGGGGATCCGTGCTTAGCTTATAAGCATTGGTAACAACGCAGGCGGCTCTCGAAACTACACTTCCGTATCCCATCACGTGTGCGTACCTTGAAATGAAGACATTTCTGGCAGCGCTGATTACCGGCGCAGTTGCTATCAGTGGCGGCTCGGCGTTCGCGCAGGAAAAGAAATCTGAGCCAACTAAAGAAGAATTGAAAAAGGCCGCGGCAAAGAAGGCTGCTAAGGACCAGGCCGAAGCGAAAAAAGAAGAGACGAAGAAAAAGGTCAAAAAGGGAGGCTGCTAGAAGCGGCCACGCCTGGGAAATGGCCGCGACGCGGCCATTTCCAAAACGCTATTGATGTCCAAGCACTGGATGCGGCTGATATGGAGCCGCCAGTGACGCTCGCTCTTCCGTGCTCAGGGAGACATTGAGCGCCTGCACCGCTTGTTCAATCTGCCACGGGTTATTGGCAGCAACGACTGCGCAAGAATGCGCTTGCGCGACGTCCGCTCATATTCCGCTCGCGCGGTTTGGAGGTTGACGTATTTCTTCGGGGCAACCTTACACTCCCGCCCCATGCCATCCCGCACCGGTGCCCGCCTGCTCGTCGATCA